>JAEYZV010000268.1 GCA_023427865.1 Acidobacteriota bacterium | reverse complement strand
TCGCCGCTCACCGCCGGCGCGGAGCCTGCGCTGAACGTCACCGGACAGGGGGCGGCTGCGGGTGCAGCCGCCGGAACGGGCGCCGCGACCTCTGGCGCACAAGGCACGCAGCAGACGGGAGTACGGCAATGAGCGGGGCGATGACGAAGGACGCGCGGCGGAACGGCCGCCGGGGAATGCTCACGGTGGTGGCGCTCGCGTCGCTGGCCGCCGCGTGCGCCGGCGGCGCTGCGAAGGAGAAGGCGAACGCCGACGCTGCGGCACCCGCCCCCGCGCCGGTGCTCGACATCGGGAAGGAGAACACGGTGCGCGTCGCGACCGACGAGATCGTGACCGGCCCGGTGATCTCCGGCACGCTGACGCCGAAGGAGCAGGCCACGGTGCGCGCAGAGGTGGGCGGCGCGATCCTGTCGGTGACCGCCGACCAGGGACGCCCGGTCACGAAGGGCCAGTTGCTCGCGCGCATCGACGCGCCGACCGCCAACGAGGGCGTCCTGTCGGCGGAGTCGTCGCTGCGCTCGCAGGAACAGGCGCTCGACATGGCGCGACGCGAGCTGGACCGCGCCGAGAAGCTCGTCTCGGCCGGTGCGGTGGCGGAGCGGCAGGTCGAGGCCGCGCGCAACGAGGTCGTGCGCCTCGAGTCCGAGGTGGCGGCGGCTCGCAGCCGCCTGGCCATGGCGCGCAAGACGCTTGCCGACGCCACCGTCTCCGCGCCGATTTCCGGCATCGTTGCGGCGCGTCCGGTGAACGTCGGCGACGTGGTCGCGCCGGGCACGGCGCTCTACACGATCGTGGTGCCGTCGAGCATCCAGCTCGAGGCGTCGGTGCCGAGCGAGTCGCTCTCGATGGTCAAGGTCGGCGCCGAGGTCAGCTTCGCGGTGCGTGGGTATCCGGAGCAGCGGTTCACGGGGCGCGTCGAACGCATCAGCCCGACGGCCGACCCGGTCACGCGCCAGGTGCCGATCTGGGTGACCGTGGACAACCGCAGCGGGCGGCTCGTCGCGGGCCTGTTCGCCGACGGGCGCGTCACCCAGGCGTCCCGCAAGGGACTGGTGGTGCCGGCCAGCGTCGTGTCGGGGCTCGACTCGCAGCCGTCGGTGCTCCGCATCAAGGACGGTCGCGTCGAGGAGGTGCCGGTGCGCACCGGGCTCGTCGATCGCCAGAACGAGCGCGTCGAGATCGTCTCGGGCCTGTCGGAAGGCGACGTGTTGCTGACCGGTGTCGCCCAGGGCGTGACGCCGGGAACGCAGGTGCGCGTCATCGATCGATCGGCACCGGCCGCCACGCCGGCGCCGGCTGCCGAGGCGGCGCCCAGGCAGTAGCGGGAGACGCACCCGGCACCCGGTCCCCGGTACCCGTAAGGAGAACCTACCGTGTTCATCTCCGATTTCGCCATCAAGCGGCCGATCGTGACCATCGTCTCGATGCTGGCGCTCGTGGTCTTCGGGACCTTCGCGCTGTTCCAGCTCGAGGTGGACGAGTTTCCCGAGATCAACCCGCCGATCGTGGCGGTCTCGCTGCCGTTTCCCGGGGCATCGCCCGATCAGGTCGAGCGCGACCTCATCGATCCGATCGAGGAGGGCATCTCCAGCATCAGCGGGCTCAAGAAGATGGACTCGCAGTCGCTGGACAGCTTCGGCGTGATCATCGCGGAGTTCGAGTTCGGCAAGGAGCCGGCCGAGGCGGTGCAGGAGATCCGCGACAAGATCTCGGAGATCCGCAACGAGCTGCCGTTGGAGATCGAGGAGCCGATCCTCAAGCGCTTCGATCCCAACGACTTCCCGATCGTCACGCTGGCGCTGATCTCCGACACGCTGACCGGAGCCCAGTTGACGCAGATCGCCGACCCCGGCGTGACCAACGAGCTGCGCGGTATCCGTGACGTCGCCGAGGTGCTCGTCGTCGGTGCGATCGAGCGGGAGATCACCGTCGAGATCGACCCGACGGCGATGCAGACCGCCGGCGTGAGCGTCGGCCAGGTCGTCGGCGCGCTTCAGTCGCAGAACCTCGCGGTGCCGGTGGGCCGGCTGCAGGGCAGCATCAACGAGCGCACCATCCGCCTGCGCGGTCGCCTTCAGGAACCCGCGGAGTTCGGGCAGATCGTCGTCAGCCAGTCGGGTGGCCGCATCGTGCGGCTCGCCGACGTGGCGCGCGTGTACGACGGCGCGGAGGAGCCCCGCACGGGGGCGGCCTTCAACGAGAGCAACGCCGTCGGCATCGAGGTCAAGAAGACCACGAACGCCTCGACGACCACCGTCAGCGCGGCGGTCATCGAGCGGATCCGTGAAGTGCAGAAGACCCTGCCCCCGGGCGTCGAGCTGAAGCTGATTCGCGACGCCGGCTCCCGTGTGGAGGCCTCGGTCGGCAGCGTGCAGTCGGCGCTGATCGAGGGCGCGGCCTTGACCGTGTTCACCGTCTTCCTCTTCCTCAACTCGTGGCGCTCGACGGTGATCACCGGCCTGGCGCTGCCGGTGTCGGTGCTCGCCTCGTTCATTGCGGTGCTGATGTTCGGCTTCAAGCTCGAGACGATGTCGCTGCTCGGGCTGTCACTGGCCATCGGCATCCTGATCGACGATGCGATCGTCGTCCGCGAGAACATCGTGCGGCACGTCGAGATGGGGAAGGACCACTACACGGCGGCGCGCGAGGGCACCTCCGAGATCGGGCTGGCAGTTGCCGCGACGACGTTCTCGATCGTCGTGGTGTTCGTGCCGATAGCCTACATGGGCGGACTCGCGCAGCAGTGGTTCGCGCCGTTCGCCCTGACCATCGCCTGCTCGGTGCTGGTGTCGCTCTTCGTGTCGTTCTCGCTCGACCCGATGCTGTCGGCCTATTGGCCCGATCCGCACGTGCCGATGGAGCAGCGCAGCTTCATCTCGCGCCTGCTCGACCGGTTCAACCGCTGGTTCGACCGGCAGGCCGAGAGCTACAAGCGCGTCATCGGGTGGGCCCTGCGGCACCGCTTCGCGATGGTGCTGTTGACGATTGCCTCCTTTGTCGGCGCCATCGCGCTGCCGGCCATGGGCCTGATCGGCGGCGGGTTCATGCCGATCATGGACAACTCGGAGTTCAACGTCGTGGTCACGACGCCGCCCGGGTCCAACATCGCGTACACGCAGCTCAAGACGCAGGAGGTCTCGACGATCGCCCGGTCGCTGCCCGAGGTCGCCTACACGTACACGAGCATCGGTGGCCAGACCGAGTCGGTCGACGAAGCCTCGGTCTACGTGCGACTCAAGCCCCGCGCCGAACGCGAGCGGCGGCAGGAGGACGTCGCGGCCGACCTGCGCGCGCGCCTGCTGCAGCTCGGTGGCGTCGAGGCCTGGATCAACAACAACTTCTTCGGCAACTTCAAGCAGATCGAGCTGCAGCTCACCGGCCCTGACGCCGACCAACTCGCCGCGCTCGCCGAGACGATCCGCGACGAGGTCCGCCAGGTGCCGGGGGCGGTCGACGTCGGGCTGTCGACCAAGGGCCGCAAGCCGGAGATCGACGTCATCCTCGACCGCGGCCTTGCCGGGTCCCTCGGTGTCACGGTAGGGCAGGTCGCGCAGGCGCTGCGCCCGGCGTTTGCCGGCATCGACACCGGAGATTGGGTGGACCCGCAGGGCGAGACGCGCGACGTGTACGTGCGCCTCGCGCCCGAGGCACGCACGCGCATCCGCGACCTCTCGCAGCTGCCCATCTCGGTGCAGGGGCCGGAGGGGCCGGTGCTGATGCCGCTCGGCCAGGTCGCACGGCTCGAGAACAGCATCGGGCCGGCGCGCATCGACCACCTCAATCGCGATCGCGTGATCAAGATCCAGGCGAACACCGAGGTCCGGTCGTTGAACGAGGTGCTCGCCGACATCATGCAGCGCGTCAATGCCAACGTGCAGCTGCCGGCCGGCTACGAGCTCTCGACCGGCGGCGAGTCGGCCGATCAGGCCGAGGTGTTCGGCGGCATCCTCGCGGCATTGGCCCTGGCGGTGCTGCTGATGTACTTCGTGCTGGTGCTGCAGTTCGGGTCGTTCCTGGATCCGCTGGCGATCATGATCTCGCTGCCGCTCTCGTTGATCGGCGTCATGCTCGCGCTGCTGATCACCAACACGACCATCAACCTGATGAGCATGATCGGCGTGATCCTGCTCATGGGCATCGTCGCGAAGAACGCGATCCTGCTCGTCGACTTCGCCAAGTGGTCGATGGAGCAGGGCATGGGGCGCAGAGAGGCGCTGATCGAGGCGGGGCGCGTGCGCCTGCGGCCGATCCTGATGACCAGCTTCGCCCTCGTGGCCGGCATGCTGCCGGTGGCGATCGGCCACGGCGAGGGTGCGGACTTCCGCGCGCCGCTCGGCCGCGCGGTGATCGGCGGCGTGATCACCTCGACGCTGCTCACGCTGCTGGTGATTCCGACGCTCTACGACATCATGGCGGGCTTCCGCGACTGGGCGCTCGGCCTGTTCCGTCGCCCGAGCAAGGCCCGCACGCATGGTCACGCGAGCGAGCCGATCGAACTGCCGGAGCCGGCGGCGACGAGGACGGGATCGTGAAAAAGGCAGAAGTCGAAAGGTGGAAGTCAGAAGAGAAGTGAATGGAAGGAAGGTGGAAGGCGGGATGTGGTTCGTGCTTCCGACTTCACTCTTTTCACTTGCCTTCAGACTTCTGCCTTCAGACTTTTGCCTTTGATCAGCTTCCCGTCGAGCCGAAGCCGCCGCGGGACCCGTCCGTGTCGTCGTGCGTCAGCGGCACGAACGTGACGCGGGGCACGTGCAGCACGAACGCCTGGGCGAGCCGGTCACCTTTGGCGATGGTCACTGGCGCGGGCGTGTAGTTGAGCACGAGGATCTTCGCCTCGTCGGCTGGGCCACGGTAGTCGCTGTCGAGCACGCCGAGGCCGTTGGCGACGAGCAGGCCGCGCCGAGCCAGGCTGCTGCGGGCGACGATGGCCATGAAGTGGCCGTCGGGCACCGCGAACACGAGTCCCGTGGGGACGAGTGCGAGCTGACCAGGGGCGACGACCATGTCGGCGGCGGCGGCGAGGTCGAAGGCGGCCGCGCCGCGGGTGTGGTAGGACGGGATCGGTGCGTCGGCGAGCTGCCGGACACCGACCGTTATGGAATCATTCGTTGAATCCACGCTTGTGTATCTCCACATGTAATGCTACAGTCGGTCCTCGACATCCGGAGCGGCCCGCAGCAGGCGCGGGCCCGGCAACCTGGGGCGGACATCCCAAGGTGCCAGCCCGGCGGGTGCAGGTGGCCCGCCGTGGCGATGCGGTTCACGACGAACAAACAAAGTGTCCGGCGGTCACCCCGCAGCCTCCGGGTGTCTTCACTTGGTTCCTCAGGAGAAGACACCATGATTTCCTCAGCCTCCCCCCTCGACTCCGTCCAGGCCCCCCGGCGTCCGTCGTTGCAGGTGGCGTTGTCGCCGCAGGACCGTCGGTTCCAGCGTCTCGGCGAGAATCACCACCTGTGGCGCAATGGCCGTTTCTGGTGGATTGGCTACACGGTTATCATTGACGGCTGGCGTCAGGAGCGGATTCGTCATTCGCTCAAGACCGACGACCTGACCGAGGCGCGCGTGCGCCGG
>JAEYZV010000198.1 GCA_023427865.1 Acidobacteriota bacterium | reverse complement strand
CTCTCCCTGCTGCATCACCCCCCAGCACTCGTCGCCGTACCGGAACGAGTGCTGCCCCCCCATGCCGCCGATGCCGAGGGCGTGACCACCGGTCAGGCGTGAGCCGTGCCCCTCGGCGTCGACCTCGACATAGACGCACGTGTCCACATGCAGGTGCTCGCCGACGAGCGCCGCCGCTCGTTGCGTGATCTCCTCCGGGCTGCCAAGCGAACGCAGCACGTCGTCCAGCTGCACGAGGAAGCGATCGTTTGCCTGTGCGAGGCGCCGCTGCGTGACGTCCCGGTCGCGTTCGATGACCAGCGCGGCCGTGTGCGCGAGCAGTTCCACGGCATCCCGCTCTGCCCGCGTCGGGCCCGGCCTGTCGCGTGAATGGAGCGCGAACACTCCGAGCACCCGACCATCGCTCGCGAGGATCGGCATCGACCAGCACGAGCCGAGCCCGTGTTCCAGGACCACAACCCGGGCGTGGCGCCACAGGAAATCGCCGTCGATGTCCCGGGCGCGCAACGGGCGTCCCTCGGAGCCGGCGGTCTCGTCGTGGTTCGCGCCGGCAGCCACAGCCGTGCCGTCGATCGCTGCGCTGAAGGCGGGCGGCAGCGACGGGGCGGCACCACGCCTCAGGTGCCGTCCGTCCGGATCGAGCAGGAGGATCGACGCGAGCAGGCGCTGGTCCACCACCTCCTCGAACGCCAGCGCAAGTGCCGCGAGCAGATCAGGCAGCGGTGCTCCAGCGATCGCGAACTCGAGTGCACGCTTCTGCCCCGCCAGCAGGCGGTCCAATGGCAGTGCGCGCTCATCCTCCCCGGGCATCTCGCTCCTCTCGCGGGCACCGACGCCAGTCGTCGTTCCGCTCGTTCTGAGGAGCAGGACGCGTGCCACTGCTGCGTGTGGACTGCCGGCGCCGGCGCGGAGCCTTCAGGAGGAAGACCCGGTTGCTGGTCACCGGCGCTGCCACCTCCTCGCTGAGGGGCGCCGCAGAAGGAACGGGCGGCGTCCACCCTGCACGACGTCGGCCGCATGAGGGGGCGATCATCAAGCGAAGCGTTTCGCCAATCGCGTCTCGCCCTGTCAGGAGCAAGGCCTCGCGCCCGAGCCATCCGCCGCGCGCCGGACACTAACGTGGCATGCCGTACTCACATTCCGCGCTCGTGGTCCTCGTGGTCGCGTTCATCACCGCCGGCGCACCCGCGCTCCTGGCGCAGCCCGCGCAGACTCCTGCCGCGTCGGCGCCTCGTGCTCAGCCGCCCTCCGCGGCTACCCTTGCGCCGTCGTCGCCCGCCGATGCCGCCAGGCTGCCGGTGCGGCGGGTAGTCCTCTACAAGAACGGCATCGGCTACTTCGAGCACGTCGGTCGCGTGCGCGACAACGGCGCGATTGCCATCGACCTCACGAGCGGGCAGTTGGACGACGTGTTGAAGTCGCTCACGGCGGTGGACCTCGGCGACGGCCGCGTGACGGGCATCACCTTCAACTCCAGCGCGCCGATCGAGCAGCGCCTGCGCACGCTGTCGCTGCCGCTCGGCACGACGACGTCGCCTGCGGAGGTGCTGCACGCGCTGCGCGGCGCGCGCGTGGACGTACAGGCTGCAGGCACGAGCCTCGCCGGTCGCATCCTGAGCGTGCAGGAGCACACACGCAGCGACGAGGCCACGACGGAACGGATCCTGGAGCTCGCCCTCCTGACCGACGGCGGCGCGGTGCGGACGTTCGAACTGCGGCCCGGTGTCACGGTCCGCCCTTCGGACGCCGACATGCGCACCGAGCTCTCGCGCTACCTCGATCTCGTCGGCTCGGCACGCGCGCGGGACGTGCGTCGCCTGCTCGTATCGACGGCCGGGAGCGGCGTGCGCGATCTCTTCGTCAGCTTCGTCAGCGCGGTGCCGGTCTGGAAGACCACCTATCGGCTCGTCGTGCCGACCGACACCGCGCGCAAGCCGTTCCTCCAGGGGTGGGCCATCGTCGACAACACGCTTGGCGAGGACTGGACCGACGTGCAGTTGTCGCTCGTGGCCGGCGCGCCGCAATCGTTCGTGCAGCGGCTGTCGCAACCGCTCTACACACGTCGTCCGGTGGTGCCACTCCCGTCGGCGGCCATGCTGACACCGCAGACGCACGACGCCACGATGGCCGCCGCAGACGAAGCGGCAGCCCCTGCGGAGAAGTACGGTGTGGAAGGCGGCATCCCCGGCGGCGCAATTGGCGGGGTGGTGGGCGGCCTCCCGGGCCCGGCGCCGCCTCCGGCCGCAGCCCCGGCGTTCAGTGCCGAAGCGGTCGAGAGGCGCGTGGCCAACACGGCGATCGAGGCGAGCGGCGCCGCGCTCGGCGACCTGTTCCAGTACGAGCTCGGGCGCCCGATAACCGTGCGCCGCAACCAGTCGGCGCTCGTGCCCATCCTCCAGAGTGACGTCACGGTGGAACGCGTCTCGCTATGGAGCGCGACGGCAGGCTCGCCGCGTCCCCTCCGCGCGCTCTGGATCACCAACGACACCGGACTCACGCTCGATGCCGGCAGCCTCACGCTCGTCGAGGGCGGCGCGTTTGCCGGCGAGGGCCTGCTCGAATCGATTACGCCGAAGGAACGACGACTCGTGTCGTACGCCGTCGATCTCGCCGGCCGCGTGACCGTCAGCCGCGAAGGCGGCCCGCGCCGCATCAGCCGCATCCGCATTGCGCGCGGCGTGATGACGCAGGTGAGCGAGGAGCGTGCGACGAGCATATATACGCTCCGCAACGAGGACGCGGCCCCCCGAGCGTTCGTCATCGAGCATGGGCGACGCGACGGCTGGACCCTCGCCACGGGCGCGCCGTCTCCGGTCGAAACCACCCTCGCGTACCAGCGCTTCCGCGTCAGCGTGCCCGCCCACGCGACCGAGACACTGAGGGTGGAGGAACGGCGGGAGCTCGAGTCGCGGGTCGCGGTCGCGACGATCACGGCCGACCAGGTGGCGCTGATCGTGGGCGGTCGTGGGGTCGCCGCCGACGTCGAACCGCAGCTGCGCGAACTCGTGACCCAGGCCGCCGAGGTGTCGCGGCTGCAGACAACTGCACGCGATCGCCGCGCCGAGATCGAGCGCATCGAGAAGGACCAGGCGCGCGTGCGCGAGAACCTGACGGCGCTCAGGAACAGCGCGGAGGAGCGTCAGCTGGTGTCGCGCTATGCACGTCAGCTCGACGCACAGGAGGACCGCCTCGTGGTGCTGCGTCGGGAGGTCGAGGAACTCGAGGCGAAACGGGGTGCGGCCCAGGACGAACTCGTCCGGCGTGCATCGACCATCGCCGTCGACGCCGAACTGCCGTGATGGATGAGCACGGCCGGGCCGCGCGGGCCCGGCCGCCTCGCTCACTTCGCCTGGATCGAGCTCAGGTATTTGGCGAGGTTCTGCACCCGCAGCATTGCCGCCTGCTCAGCGCCCGAGCTCTTGAAGATCGGTCCCCAGATCGGCATGTCCGGCGCACGTCGCCGCGTGTCGCCCGCACGATCGCCGCGTCTGGCAGCGAGCCCGCTGGAGCCACTCGTCTGCCGCTCGATGGTGTGCGGATGGTTATAGCATCATTAGCGCCATGACGA
>JAEYZV010000148.1 GCA_023427865.1 Acidobacteriota bacterium | reverse complement strand
TACTCGGGGACGGCCAGCAGCATGAGTGCGCACACGTCGCCCAGGCAGTCCACGCCGCGGTGGGCCAATTGTGTGAAGCCGGGTCGCACCTTGGCGAAGACGCCGACCCGGTCACCGCGATAGCCGGCCTTCACGCCGAACAGCGCCGTCATCCGCCGACGCTCGAAGCGCACACCGACGACGCTCCCATCCGGCAACACGCTCGTGTGGTCGATGTCGTCGCTCGGCAGCCACTGGTACTCGCCCTCCACGCCGAGCCACCGGGCGAGATTGACGGTCACGCGTCCGCCGATCCCCGTGTTCGTGTCTGCCGAATCCGACAGGCGCAGTACGTTGATCTGCCCGCCGACCTCCACGCGCGGCGGCATGTGCTGCGCGTACGCTGCGCACGTCCCGATGCTCATCGCGAACATCGCGACGGCAGCAATCGAGATCCCCCCTTTACGACGATGCATGCTTCACCCCTGACGCACGCGCTGGCATTGCGACAAGAGTAGAGCACAGGCCGGCCTGCTCATCGACGGGGGTGGGGCGAACTGGAGCTCACCCCACCGCCCTGGCGTGTGCATGACGGTTCAGGGAAGGTTGACCATCCCTTCGACGTCCTCGAACTCGCAGCTGGGCACGTTCAGCCACCACACTTCCACGTCGTTGCCGGCGTTGCCGAAGCACCTGTCGGCCCCCGCATCGCCATACAGCCGGTCGTCGCCGCCATCGCCAGAGAGCGTGTCGTCGCCCGAATCGCCGTCGAGGTCGTCGTTGCCGTCACCGCCGAGCATGGTGTCGCCCCCCGAGCCGCCACGCATGCGATCGTTGTTCCCCTCGCCTCGCAGTTCGTCGTTGCCGCCGCCGCCGTCGATGAAGTCGTTGCCGCCGCCGCCATGCACGCGATCGACGCCACCGCCACCCCAGATGTTGTCGGCGCCGCCCGCGCCGGACATGTAGTCGACGCCCTCGCCGCCATCGAGTTGGTCGTTGCCATCACCGACACCGTTGGCGAGGAACGTGTCGCCGTAGACGCCATCGTTGCCGTCGCCGCCGAGGACGGTGTCGTGACCGGCATCGCCGAACAGGTACGGATCCGACCCCGCGTTGCCGTGGATGTGATCGTTGCCGTTGCCGCCGTACACCCGGTCGGCGCCGTCCTGGCCGAACAACATGTCGTCGCCGTCCTGGCCGTAGATGTAGTCGTCGCCGCCGCGGCCGCACACGACGTCGCGACCGGCACCGGCGCGAATGGTGTCGACAACGTTGGAGCCGACGATCACGTCGTCGCCCGCCGTGCCGTTGCAGGCGCCGCCGGCACAGACGATGGTCGCCTTGATGCCCATGCAGGAGTACCCGTCGGGCACTTCCACGACGAAGTCCCCGGCAGGGATGCTCGTCTGCGCGCCCGTCGACATGCCGACAAGCGCCGCCAGCACCGCTGTGGCGCCCCCACGAATGCCCAACCACGTACGTGCACCCATGATTCCCTCCCCCGCGAGATGCCCTCCGTCCGCATCCTGCCTGTCAGGACGTGACTGCGGGCCTGTCTCACGAACGAAGGCGAGTGAGGTTTCCCCTCACCGGCGCGCGAGGACGACGCCGACGCCGACCAGGAGCGTGAGCGCGAGTGCGGCGACGATCGGCGCGAGATGTCGACCGTGGCGTAATGGCGCGGGCCAGCCGTAAGCACCGGCTGTCGCCCCCTGGTCCGGTCGTCGGCCAGCGAACGGGCGCAGGTCGCCGTTGCCGAGCAGGACCAGGCCGGCCCAGGTCCTCGGCGAGAGCCCCGCCGCGCGCGCGTCGGCCTGCGTGCTCCTGAGCGCCGACGACAGCGACGCGCCCCCGGCCAGGTGCCGATAGAACGCCTCGAACAGCATCGCGGCATCGGCATCACGCAGCGGCCAGCGCGTACCGACCACTGCGTGTGCCCCCGCTTCGAAGAAGGCACGGGCGAGGCTGAGGACGCCCTCTCCGCTGAGCGTGGCGCCGGTTGCCGTCCGGCAAGCCGAGAGCACGACGATGCTGCCATCGAGATCGAGCGCGGCGATCTCCCGTGCCTGCAGCAGCCCGTCCTCGGCCGACGCGCCGGGGGCGAGCAGCACCGCCGAACGTTCCGGGTGGGCCTCGTCGGCCACGGCATGAGCGGCGAAATGAAGGATGCCGTAGCGTCGGGAGTCACCGCGTTTCACGGCCTGCTCGGAGGCGTGCGCGGCCACGAGCACGTCCACTCCCTGCACATGCCTCGCGATGGCCCGGCTCTCGGCGCGCGCGTGCGGCAGGCGGCCGAGCGGCACGCCGCGAAGCAGCGCGTCGCGGCGCGATTCCGCGGGACCGCCGGTACCGGCCGACGGGAGGGGATCGGCGACGACGAGCGTCCTGCCGGACACGCGTCGTCCCGTCGACGTGCGCCATTGGTGCCACAGCGTCGCGGATGGTGCGATGACGATCTCGTAGCGCGCACCGAGCGGCGGCCCGTCGCGCGTCGACTGCAGTGCCTCGAACGGAAGGTGGTGCAGCGGGCCGTCGGGGACGACGACGAGTCGCGTGATCCCGGACGGGAGCGTGGAGAGCGCGTCGGAGACGAGCGCCTCGTACAAGCGGATCGCGGCGGCTGCCCCAGGATCGCCGCCTTCGAGCAGTCCGGTGAACATCGGCACGGCTGGCATGAGGCGCGATCGATCCGGGAGCCGATGAATCGTGCGGCCTTGCCGCGTGACGACGATCAGCCACGATCCGCCGGCCTCGTCACCCGCGTACGTCTGCCACAACCCGACCTGGAACGACAGGAGCGCCTGGTCGGCGCCGAGCGCTGCCTGCACCGCTTCGAGGCTCACCGACGGGCGCGGCACGTCCTGCCGATCGGGGAACGCCAGTGCGATGGCGCGGCGCGCGTCCTGCTCGTTGCGTTCGAGGCGCTCCAGTTCCTGCAGGCGCGCCTTGCGCTGCTCATCGGCGAGTGCCGGATGCATCAGCGTCCGCTGAAGGGCGGCTATCGCGTGCAGCACCCGGCGATGGGCAACCACGGTCGTGTGCGTGGCGTCCAGCGGTTGGCGCGCACGATCGACCGCGTCGAGCAGCGCGCGTGCCCGCATGCGTTCGACCACCGAGAACGCCAGCGAGACGTCGGGACGCTCCTCCTCCAGCAGCCGTCCCGAGAGCCAGTAGTAGTCCGAGGTCCATGCCGAGAAGAGATCGGCGCTGCTTCTCGTGTCGTCCTGCAGTGCGCGGAGCGCTTCCACGGCGGCCAGCGCCGTGAGCGAGTCGCGGACCCCCGCGCGGCGGATTCCCGTACGCCCGCTGAGGCGCAACTGGCGCCCCGCGCTGTGCGCC
>JAEYZV010000137.1 GCA_023427865.1 Acidobacteriota bacterium | reverse complement strand
TTGCGCGCCAGGGAGATTTGCCCGGCGCATCGGCCGCCAACGGTCGCACTTGCGCGCGACCAGGCCGTCGGCATCACGCGTGCCGGCGCTCCCGAATGGCTGATCATCGCGGCCCAGGCACGGGCGTACGGGCTGGTACCAGTGCACGCCTCGATGCTCCCGTACGCCGCCGCCGGCGCGGCGCGCTGGCCGTCGCTCGTGGTCGGGGTCCCCCGCGGCGACGACACGGCCCTGCGACTGGTGATGCGCACGAATGCGACGGGCCGCGAGGTCGCCATGCTCGTGCAACTGCCCGCCCGCGTCGTGATGCCGACCCCATGTGACGGGGCGCGGTGCGACACGGACGTCGGCATCGCCACGCATCCCCGCCACGACCTTGCCCGCGCTGCACGCGTCCGTCACCTGCGCCGGGCGTGGAAGGCGCTCGCCCTTGCGCCGCCCTGGCCTGCCATCACGTGGATACCTTCGACTGCTGGAGGTCGCTCTGCCATGACCCACCTTGAACTGCTCGACGTGAGCACGCAGATCGAGGACGCACGACGCGACGAGGAAGCGCTCGTCCTCGCGTGTCGCACGGTGCGTCATCACACCCGCGCCGACCACGCGGCCGTCATCGTGCCGTGTCGGGCGGACCTCCGCGTCCTGGCGAGCGAAGGGCCGGCTGCCGACTCGCCAGCTGCCTGGCGGCAGTTGTGCCAAGCCGATGGTCCCAGGGAGATCGTGTCGTCGGCGGGCTGGCACACGGCGGCGCGGCACGACCGCGAGGACGGCACGAGCCTGTGGGTGGGCGGCCGCTGGGCGACGAGGGAGCAGGGGACCGGTATCTCCGAACTCCTGTCGGTGTTCGCGCGCCTCGTCGCGCCACGCGTGGTCGTCTGCGACCCGCGGCCGACGACGAGCGCCGGGCTCGAGGACACCCTCGTCGGCACGAGCACCGTCATGCACGACGTGCGGGCGCAGATTGCGCTGGCTGCGCGTGCGCCGTTTCCGGTGCTGATCCGTGGCGAGAGCGGCTGCGGCAAGGAACTCGCGGCCCGCGCCATTCACGCGCTCGGCGCACGGCGTCATCGCCGCTGCGCCGCGATCAACTGCGCCGCGCTGCCCGACGACCTGATCGAGTCCGAACTGTTCGGACACGTGCGCGGCGCGTTCACGGGGGCGGCCACCGATCGCGCCGGGCTGTTCGACGAGGCCGACGGCGGGACGTTATTCCTGGACGAAGTGGGAGAGCTCGGGGCACGGGCACAGGCAAAGCTGTTGCGCGTCCTGCAGGATGGGGAGGTCAGGCGTGTAGGCGAGAACCACGCGCGTCGCGTCGACGTGCGCGTGATCGCCGCGACGAATCTGTCCCTCGAGGATGCGGTGCGTCGTGGGACGTTCCGTGCGGACCTGTTCTATCGCCTCGACGTGGTTCGCGTGCGGATGCCGGCGCTCAGGGAACGGCGCGAGGATATCCCGGTGCTGGCGCGACACTTCTGGCGCGAGTGTGCGGCACGCGTGGGCAGTCGCGCGCGGCTGGAGGGGCGGGCGCTCGAGGCCCTCGCGCACTACGACTGGCCCGGGAACGTTCGGCAGCTCCAGAACACGCTGGCGGCGATTGCGGTGCGGGCCCCGACGCGGGGCCGGGTGAGCGTCGACGACCTGCCGCCGGAGGTGCGGCAGCCGGAACGGCAGACGCCGTACGCGATGCGTGGTGGACTCGACGCGGCGCGGCGCGAGTTCGAGGCTACCTACGTCCGTGACGCGCTCACGCGGGCAGGGGGGCGGCCGTCGAGGGCCGCACGCGACCTCGGCCTCACGCGTCAGGGCCTGAGCAAGCTCGTACGGCGCCTGGGACTGGACGAGGAGGCCTCCGGGCCGCGGCAACCGTGAGGCGGGCGTCGATCGGGCGTGGGTCGCGCTCGGCGCGAACACCGGACCTTCTGAGCAGTCCCTCCTCTCCGCGCCGGCCGGTCCGAACGGAACAATTCTGCAGTTGCGGTGTCCAACCAGACATCGGTACGCTCAGGAGGTGACTGCAGGGTGGCAGGTGAGATCTCGATGAAGCCCGTCACGCTCGACTGGGCCGGCGTCAGCGACGGCGAAGCCGCGCTCGTGGCCCGGTGCCTGGCGGCCGACGAGCGCGCGTGTACCGAGCTCGTGGAGACGCACCAGCGGATGGTGTACCAGCTGGCATTCCACCTGCTCGGAGACAAGGAAGAAGCCCTCGACCTGTCGCAGGACGTCTTCCTCACGGTTTTCCGGATGCTCGACCGCTTTCGCGGGCAGTCCGCCCTCCGCACCTGGATCTACCGCATCGTCGTCAACCAGGCGCGCAACCGGCAACGCTGGTGGCGCCGGCGGTTCCAGTCGGCACAAGTGCCTCTCGAGGTGCATGTGTCGGAGCACGGCGACCTGCCCTCGCCCCGGGACGATTGCGCGCCCGAGCGCCTGCTGCGCCAGAAGGAGCAGGCCGATCGCGTGTGGGACGCCCTCCGTGAGCTGCCGTTCGACCAGCGCACCGCGCTCGTGCTGCGCGAGATCGACGGCCTCAGCTACGAGGAGATCGGCTACTCGCTGAACGTCGCGGTCGGCACGGTGAAGTCGCGGCTGGCGCGGGCGCGCCAGCTGCTGCGCGCGGAGTTGCAGCGGTCATGACGTCGAATGCCTGCGCGTCGGTTTCCAGCAAGCTGTCGGCATTCCGCGACGGGGAATTGCCCGTGGCCGAGCACGTCGAAGTCAGTCAGCACCTGCGCGAGTGCACCGGGTGCCGGACCGAATTCGATCAACTCGACGACCTCGGCGTTCTGCTGCGCCGCCGCGCCGCGGCGACGGTGACGACGATTGGTGGCGAGCCTGCCCGGCATGGCCTGGCGGGCGCGGTCGTGAGCCGCGTCCTCGCCGAGCAGGAGCAGTCCCTGACGGTGCGCGTGCGGGAGGCCTTCGAGGACATGCACCTCGTGTGGGCCGGGCTCTGTGCCACGGCGGCCGTCATCATGTGCGCGGGGCTGGCTGCCAGCATCGTCTTCCTGGCGCCGGCCGAGCAACGGAGTGACTCGCTGCGCGCGATGGTGGCGATGCTCGCCTCGCCAGGGACGGACCTCGATCCCCTGCCGCTGGCATCGGGCGTCCAGGCGCCGCGCGTGTCGGCCGAAGCCATCACCCCGCTGATGCTGGCCAACGACCTCACGCTCTCGAGGCATGAGGAGGTGGAGCTCGCGATCGCTGCCGTGGTGACGCGTGAAGGGCGCATCGAGCGGACGCGGTTGCTCGAGGGCACGCCGAATTCGGCGCTCGTGCAGTCGCTCGAAGACGTGGCGCGCTTCCAGCCGGCCAGCCGCGCGGGCACGCCGGTCGCGGTGAGCCTCGTGTGGCTCGTCAGTCACACGACCGTCCGGCCCGACATGGTGAAGCCGCAATCAGCGCGCCTCCTCCCCACCGACCTCTCGACCTAGGTAGGGACGCTTTCCCTGGTAGGGACGCCTCTCTGAGGCGTCCGGAACGCCCGTCTCGCGCGAAAGTCTGAGGTATCCCGAGCCTAGCGCTGGGCTTGGTAGTCGAAGGACGTCGGAGCGCGCATCCGCTAGATCACCGGTCGGCTCAGAGAGCCGACCCTATCGGAGCGCGACCCTAGCGCAATCGCACTTCCAGCGTCGCGAGGTTGGCGAGGCTGTCGGTCGCGCGCAGCACGATCGGGCCATCGCCCAGGTCGGCCGTCGGCACGGTGAAGCGCTCGCGCAACCCGTCGAGCACACCGTCGTCCGGGAACACCGCCCGCCACTGCCCGTCGGCCAGCAGCACGTCCACGCGATCGAGCGTCGACGCCGCGTCCTCGACCTCGAACGAGAATGTCGATGATGAGGTGTTGCGGCCGGCATCGCGGGCTTTGCCGCCGTCGGTGGACTTTGCGTTGGTCTGCTGCACCCGCGCGCCCTCGAGGACGCGAATCACGGGCGGCGTGTTGTCGATCGTCAGTGGACCGGCCTCCCGCTCGGCCTGCAGGGCGGTGCCGGACGGATTCGCCCGTGCATCGGTGGCCACGATACGCACGAGGTAACGGGCGTCCGGAAGCAGGGACGTGTCCCAGGTGTAGACGCTCCCCACGAGATCCTTTGCGAGCAGGCGCCATTCTGCGGTCCCCGTGCGCCGCAGCCACACCTGGTAGCGCAGGTCGTCCCGGTCGGGATCGGTGGCGTCCCACTGGAACGTCTGGAATCCCTTCTGGAACAGCCGACGCCCGACGGCCGCCGAGGTCGTTGTCGGCGTCGCGGCGGCAATCGCCTGGTCACGTGCCGGGGCGGGGGTGGTCGACTGGAACCCGGCCAGGTCGGGCGGCTCCTGCGTGCCGAACGGCTGCTGGAACACCACCCCCGGCGGGTGCACCGTCACGTTCGTGAAGCGCGGGCGCTGGTTGCGGGGCAGGTAGGTCATCGTCACGCCGTCGATCGTGGGCGTCCCCGCAAGTTCGATCTTCAGCTGCAGGTAGCGGGCCGCGGGACTGGCGATGCGGAGGACGCCCTCGTCCTCACGCACGGGCGTCCAGTCCGCCCACGACTCGTCGGGCGTGGACGTGTTGCCGCTGCGCGTGGCAAAGCCCACCGTGCTGCGACCCGGCTTGTCGCCTTCCCAGCGGATCAGTCCCCAACGGGCGCCGGTCGTCGCGTCCTTCACCTCCGACGTGTAGCTGCCGCTGGCCGCCGTGCTCTCCGAGAGCGCGAGAATCTTGCCGGGATTCGAGGCCGTGATCAGGAACCCGTCGCGGCCCGGGAGGATGCGCGTCAATTGGCGCGCCGGCAGTTGTGCCACCCGCGCCATCCGCACGGGCTCGTCTTCGAGCGCGTACACGACGCCGTTGTCGGCAGCCACGAGGATGCGCCCGGTCGGCGACACCGTCATGTCGAACGGCAATTCACCCGTGGCCTCCCAGTAGGTGTCCACGAGACCGTCGCGACCGAGCCTGTAGACCGCACCCTTCGGCGCGCCGCTCGCCGTGGTGGCTGCGCTCGCCTGGCTCGCCGTCGACGGACTCACGGTCGTCGTGTCGCCGATGGCGACCACCGTCACCTCCGTCGTCACCTGGGGCGTCGGCGTGGTCGTGCTCGGCGGCGTCGCGGGCGCACTCGTCGCCCCGGCGGCCCCGGGTGACACCGCGAGCACCCACGTCACACCGTCGGCCCCAGGGCGGATGGCCTGAACCTGCGTGTAGGGACCATCGAGCAGTGCGAACGCCTTGCCGTCGGCTGGAATGCGATACAGGCGCCCGGGGCTGTCGGTGCCGACGAGCACCTCGCCGCCGTCGCCGACGCTGAGCGCGGTCACGTTGGCTGCCGCGCTCTCGAAGATCTTCGTAGACGATGCGCCGTCCCTGGACACGCGGTACACGCGGCCCTTCCCGCCGGTGGCCACGTAGACCTGCTGCTGCCGATCCACGGCCAGCGCCCAGACGTACGTGTCTTCCGGATCGAAGAACACCGTGGCCGCGCCGTTCCGCGTGACGCGGTAGACCTTGCCGTCGGGCGACGTCGCTGCCAGGAGCGCGTCGCCGTGCCAGGCGACCGCATGCACCTGCAGTTCCTCGCTGTCCCAGTGCACGCGCGTCGCGTCGCCCTGCAGCGCGAGCACCTGGCCATCGTTGCCACTGCCGACGTAGAGCGTGCCGTCGGGCGCCAGCGCCGCCGACCACAGGGCGGGCGACGGATCCTCGTGCAGCACGCGCACGGCGGGGCCCAGCGTGAGGCGGCCCTCCCGCGTGACGGCCACCTGTTCGCCGCGGCCGGCCATCCAGTGCTCGCTGCTCGTGATCTCCCAGCGGGACGGGCCCGCGGCGCGGACGTGCAGCGAAGCCGCGGCTGCGATTGCAGCCACGGCCAGTAACAGGCGATGCCTCTGTGTCATGTAACGGTTACGGAACGAGGGGAGTGATCGGGATCGTGTGCTGGCCGGTGGCGACGGCATCGGCGGGCAGTTCCCATTCGCCGAGCACGTCCTGATCGAGGCTCGTGGACACCACACCGGGGGAGGCACCGAGCACGTTGATCACGGTGCCGGGCAGTGCCGGCAGGTCGTGGCCGTTGACCACCGAGCCGGCGGCCTGCCGGGTCAGGCGCACGTACCAGCGGTCGCCGCGACGCCCGTCGTTGAGCAGCCTGACGAGCTCCTCGATGGTCCGCGCCTGCTCGAGCGAGCGGCGACGGCCTTCGAGTTGCGCCAGCGATGCGCCGTCGATGACCTGAAGCTGCAGCGGACCTTGCGCGGTCGATGGGATGGGCACCTGCAGCTTGTGCAACTGCGGCGCGCTGCGGAAGCTGCGCGTCTCCACCATCAGGGTCACGGTGTCGCCGGCGCGCGGCCGCGGCTCCGCGATCCAGGCCCGGGCCAGTCGCGTGGATCGCTGTCGTTCGTCGGTGTGCACTTCGAGGGCGATCCTGCCGACCTGCGGCTTGCCGAGATCGCTGCGCAGCACGGCGGCCAGCGGCGCCGCCAGTGAGGCGGCCGCGTTGACCACCGCCGAGTCGCCGCCGAACACATCGTCCAGACGCAGCGTCGCGTCGCCGACCGGTGCGGTGCCCCTGAGGCGAATCGTCGAGACACCCACCTCGCGCTGGTAGGACTGCAGCACGTTGGCCACCGTCGCAAAGAGGATGAGCGGCGAGAACAACTGGTCCTCGGCGATCTCGAACGCGAAGTCGCGGGCGGGGCCGCCGTTTGCGTGGAGGGACACCGACACCGGGATCGTCCGCGGCTGCACGCCGAGCGTGCCGGCGATGGCCGTGGCGCGATCCTGGTCCATCACGCCGAGCACCTCGCCCAGTTGTGCCAGCTTCATCGAGTTGAGCAGGCTGGGGATGACCGCCACCACGTGCGCGCGCGTCATCGGCATCTGTGCCGGCCCGAGATTGAAGAAGGGGTGGCCGAAGGCGAGCACGCGCTGGCCATCGACGCTCGTCACCGTGCCGGTCGCGCCGAGCGACAGGTCGCCGCGCGCGAGGCTGACGCCGACCGCGTCCCCGGGCTGCAGCGGGGCACCAGCGGCCACCGGGTCCAGCGGGGCCGTGCCGCCGCCTGCAGACGCGGGAAGGAATCCTGCCGCGCTGAAGGTGTCGGCCAGCCAGTGCCCGATCGGCGTGGAGAACCCGCTCATCGCCAGCGGCGTGGCGATCGGACGCAGCATCGGGGTCGCACTCGCCTCGAGCCCGAACCCGGCCAGCGCCCCGGATGGGACCGCCATGCCGTCTCGTCCGGGAATCGAGGCGAGGAACGCGTCACGAAGCGCCGCCGGCGTCAGTGGGGTGTCGAGCGGCAGCGCAGCGACGACCCTCGGCGCGGCGCTGGCACCGGCGGCGGTCGCGTCGGTCATCTCGCTGATCGGCGTGATGCCGGCGATGGGTTCCTTGGGAAACTGGCCGAGCGAATAGGCGACGGCGCCGACGAGCCGACCGTCGATGTACACGGGGCTCCCGCTCATGCCGGCGATGACGCCGGTGTGCTCGAGCCCTGCGCCTTCGAGGCGCGCGAGGATGACCTGCCGCTTGGGACCGATCACGCCGTCGAGCACGCCGAGCATATGGGCCTTGAACGAGACGCGCTCGCCGCCGTCCAGGCGCGTGACGCCCTCGCCGACCTGTCCTCGACGGATCTCCGATACGGGGAAGACGGTCGTGCGGGCGGGCAGCGGGGCCACGCACAACACGGCGGCCAGGCTGGCCGCCAGGGCGGCGCGGAGCAGACGAGCAGTCACGGAAGCACGACCGATCAAGATGTGTCGGTTATGACACGCAGCCGGAAGGGGGTCAAGCAACGGCCCCGCGCGCGCGTCATACCGTAGGACGACCGTTGACGATGTTCGGACGAGTCTGATAGGGTCAGCACCGACATGCGGGGCTTTGCCGCGTTCTCCTTCGTCGCTGGGCAGCCCATCCGCCGCGCTCCCTTCACGGGCGCGTATTGGTGGTGGCACGGCTCCAACGCCGAGGGGGCGGCCGTCTAGCCGCGCGTCGACCAGTACAGATTCACAGGAATCCTGGCGCCCCTTCGGCCACCGCCGATGGGGCGCTTTTTCGTGTTGGACGCCGAACGGCGGCAGGCAGGCACCCCGAACCCGGCACCGTGCACCCGGCACCCGGAACCCGGCACCCGGAACCCGGAACCCGGAACCGGAACAGACATCGATGTCCCACACCGTGAAACTCGTCGCCACGCTTGCCGATCTCGCCGCCGCCGATGTCCCGATGGCGCGTGCGACGGCGGCACGTGTGGCCGACCTCGTCGAGTTCCGCGTCGATCGGCTGCCGCCGCTGCCGCTTGCCGAA
>JAEYZV010000134.1 GCA_023427865.1 Acidobacteriota bacterium | reverse complement strand
TAGCCGCCGGGCCTTGCCCGGCGGGCCCGACGACGGGTCAGCTCGCGGGGCGGAGCGCGGCCTTCACGTTCGCGTCCGGCGCGTCCACGATCGACGCGTAGATCAACTGCCGCAGCGTCGCGTGCGCCGTCGATCCGGACGCGGGGAGCAGCTGCGTCATGAACACCACGCCGAGCGTCTCGACCGGATCCCCCCAGTACTTGGTGTGGTACGCGCCGCCCCACCCGTACTCGCCGACCGATCCGGGACGGCCGGAACGCCCGACGTGCTCGGTGATCTCGAAGCCGAGGCCAAAGCCGAGGTTGCCGTTGGCGTAGAGCGAGCCCACGTGGTTGGACGTCATCAGCTCCACGGTCTTCGGGCTCAGGAGCCGCACGCCATCGAGCGTGCCGCCGTTGAGCAGCATCTGCAGGAAGCGCGCGTAGTCGGAGGCGGTCGACACGAGGCCGGCGCCGCCCGAGTACGACATGCGCGGGCCCTGGACGTAGTGCCCCTGGCCCATGCCCGGCTGCGGGGCACGCTCCAGCGCGCCGCCCGCCTTGCGCATCGCGTACACCGTCGCGAGCCGGTCGGCCTGCGCCGGATCCACGTAGAAGGACGTGCTCGCCATCTTCAACGGGTCGAAGATCCGCGCCTTGAAGTACTCGGCGAGCGACTGACCGCTCACGTTCTCGACGACCACGCCGAGGATGTCGGTGTTGAAGCCGTAGACGTATCGCTCGCCGGGCTGTGCCTCCATCGGCAGTTTCGCCAGCCGGTCGATCGACGCGGCGATGGGTTCGTCCTTGTCGGCGAAGTACCAGCCGAGGACGCCCGCCGCCTTGTAGTCGGACTCGAACGGGTTGCCGCCGCCGTAGGAGATGCCGGAGGTGTGGGTCAGCAGGTGCCGGATGGTGATGGGCCGTGCGGCCGGCGCGGTGCCGGCGGCGCTCGCCATCGCCGAGGCGGACGTACCGGCCGGCGGCGGCACCACGACCGTCGTGCGCGAGAAGGCAGGGATGAACTTCGAGACCGGATCGTCGAGGTGCAGGCGGCCCTCCTCGACGAGCATCATCACGGCAACGCTGGTCACCGCCTTGGACATCGAGGCGATGCGGAACAGCGTGTCGGTCGTCATCGGCACGTTGCCCTCGATGTCGCGGCGCCCGGCGGCCTCGTGGTAGACCACCTTGCCGTTGCGAGCCACGAGCGTGACGGTCCCCGGCAGGCGGCCCTGCTCCACGAGTCCCTTCATCGTCGTGGTGATGCGGGCGAGACGTTCGGGCGCGATGCCCACGCTGCCGGGCGCTGCCGTGGGCAGCGCCTGCGCAAAGGCGGCGCCTGCCGCCGCGAGCCAGATCCCGAACGCCAGCACTGACCTGCGAACCATCGACTTGTCTCCCTGTCTGAAACGGAAAATCCCGGCCTTCGTCATTCGGCGCGGGCCTTCGTGCGCGGGCGTGTCCGGTCGGGCGGGCCCACGCCCGGTCACCGGCGCTTGTCGAGCGCGGCCTCGAGCGCCGACAGCCGATCGCGGAACACGCGCAGCACGTACGTGTTGCGGCACCGCTCGAGCAGCGGCGCGAACTCCCGGCGGGTCTTCTTCAGGTACTTCTCGGCGTAGTCCCGCCGTGCCGTGACGATGCGCACGAGGTCCTGCATGTTGTCGGCGCGGTCGAGCACCTTGAGCGCCACGGCATCATCGTCGGCGAGGATGCGCGCATAATACGCCGCCTTGTCCTGTTCGGCGTCCTCCTCGCCCGACTCCCACCACTTGGTGAGCAGCCGCGCCAACTCGATGGCTCGCGGAGCGAACCCGGCGACGCGCAGGTCGTCCCACGTGTGCGCGGTGTCCTCCACGCCGTCGTGCAGGAGGGCCGCGACGGTGGCGTCCTCCCCGAGGCCGGCGCGGGCCGCGTGTTCGGCTACGCGCAGCGGATGGTTGATATAGGGGTCGGGGAGCCCACGACGGGTCTGCCCCACGTGCGCCGTCGCCGCGAAGCTGGCGGCGCGCAGCAGGTCGTGCATGCGCCTCATTCTAGGCAATCGCCGGCCGATTGTTTCGCCTGCGGCCTCACGGCCGCGATACGTACTGTTTTCTCGTTCATCACTCATCAGGTGACCATGCGCACTCTTTTCCTCACGCTCTGCCTGTCGTTTGCCGCCCTGCCCGCCCTTGCGCAGGAGGGCGCCCGCGAGTACCAGGTGCTTGCCACCAACAAGACGTCCACGATGGAGAAGGAGATGAACGAGGCGGCCGAGCTCGGCTACCAGTTCGCCGCCGTCATGGGCGGCCAGACGGCCTTCGGCGGTTCCGAGGCGGTCGTGGTCATGCAGAAGAACCCGAAGCCCTCGGCCCGGGCGTACAAGCTGCTCGCGACGAACAAGACCGGCACCATGCAGAAGGAGATGCGGGCGGCCGCCGATCTCGGGTTCCGCTACGTGGGCCAGACGGTGTTCTCGTCCATGTTCGGCGGCAACGAGGTGGTCGTGATCATGGAACGCGACAAGGACAATCCGGCACCCACCGAGGACTACCTCCTCGTGGCGACGAGCAAGACGTCTACGCTGCGCAAGGAGCTGGCCGAGGCGGGGAGCGCGGGATATCAGGTGATCGGCATGACCGTGGGGCAGACGGCGATGGGTGGCCAGGAACTCGTGGCCATCGCCCGCCGCGATCGCAAGTAGAACCGGCCGCTCTCGTTCGGTAGGGCCGGCCGTCCCGGCCTGGCCTGCCCGCGCACGGTCTACCACGTCATTCGCGAGACGAGCACCTCGGACGTCTTGCGCTGGATCGACCACACGAGCGTCGGATCCGACGGGTCGAGCGCGATCCCCTGTCCCTCGCTCTCGACCGGGATGACCGCGTCGAGCACGAGCGTGGCCCCGGCGGACGGGAGTCGCAGGACGTGCAGTTCGGGGGCGTGATGGCCGGCCGTCAGCAACCGGCCATCGCGCATCCACACGCCGCCGGAACTGCTCATGCCGTCCCAGCGCGCCACAAC
>JAEYZV010000127.1 GCA_023427865.1 Acidobacteriota bacterium | reverse complement strand
TCCGAGCAGCTCGGGCGCATGTTCATGGAGAACGCCCCCGAGCAGAACCGCCGCCAGTTCGACGCCGAGAACGACACCGACTTCGCCTACGAGATCGAGGGCCTGGCGCGCTTCCGCTGCAACCTGTTCCGCGACCGCAAGGGCGTGGGCGGCGTGTTCCGCATCATCCCCAGCAAGATCCTCACGGCCGAGCAGCTCGGCCTCTCGCCGCAGGTGCTCGAGCTCTGCTACCTGAGCAAGGGCCTCGTCCTGGTCACCGGGCCGACCGGGTCGGGCAAGTCGACGACGCTGTGCGCGATGATCGACTACATCAACCGCAACCGCGACGACCACATCATCACGATCGAGGACCCGATCGAGTTCGTCCACGACAACAAGCGCTGCCTGATCAACCAGCGCGAGGTGCACACGCACACCGACTCGTTCAAGGACGCGCTGCGCGCGGCACTGCGTGAGGACCCGGACATCGTGCTCGTGGGCGAGATGCGCGACCTCGAGACGGTGGCCATCGCGATCGAGACCGCCGAGACCGGGCACCTCGTGTTCGGCACGCTGCACACCAGCACGGCGGCCTCCACCGTCGACCGGATCATCGACCAGTTCCCGGCCGACAGGCAGAGCCAGATTCGCGTGATGCTCAGCGAGTCGCTGAAGGGCGTGGTCGCCCAGACGCTGTGTCGGAAGGTCGGGGGCGGGCGGATCGCGGCGCTCGAGACGCTCATCGTCAACACGGCGATCAGCAACCTGATACGTGAAGGCAAGACCTTCCAGATCGCCTCGATGATGCAGGTCGGCAAGGCGCAGGGCATGCAGACGCTCAACGACGCGCTCGCTGAACTCGTGAAGAACAAGCTCGTGGCGCCCGAGGAGGCCTACGTCAAGGCCGTCGACAAGGCCGGATTCGAAACCATGCTCAAGCGCATCGGCGTCGACACGAAGTTCCTGGGACCCTCGCAGCCCGCAGCCAGACCGATGTGAGCGTACGCGATACACTTCCTGAGTGATTCGCGTAACCGACCTGCATCATGCCTACGGCGACACGCCGGCGGTGCAGGGGCTGACGTTCGAGGCAGGCGTCGGCGAGGTGCTGGGGCTACTCGGCCCGAACGGCGCCGGCAAGTCCACCACGGTGAAGATCCTCACCGGGCTGCTGCCGCTGCAGCGCGGTATGGTCGAGGTGGCCGGCTTCGACATCGCCCGTGACCCCATCGAGGTCAAGCGCCGCGTCGGCTACGTCCCCGAGACCGGCGCGCTCTACGAGGCGCTCACGCCCGACGAGTATTTCCGCTTCATCTCGCTGCTGTACCGCCTGGAGCCGGAGATCGTGCAGCCGCGCATCGACCAGTTCCTCGCGATGTTCGAACTCGAGCCGGTGCGCGGCGCCCGCATGGTGACGTTCTCGAAGGGCATGAAGCAGAAGGTGCTGATTGCCTCGGCGCTGCTGCACGCGCCAGACGTGGTCATCTTCGACGAGCCGCTCAGCGGCCTCGACGCCAACGCGATGCTGGTGTTCAAGGAGCTGTTGCGAGGGCTCGCCGCGCAGGGCCGCACGATTCTCTTCTGCTCACACCTGCTCGACATCGTCGAGCGCCTGTGCCCGCGCATCGTCATCATCGACAAGGGGCGCGCGATTGCCGCGGGCACGCCGGAGGACATCGCGCGGGAGACGGGGCGTCCGTCGCTCGAGCACGCGTTTGCCGCCCTCACCGGCGCGCGAAGTGCCGAGGATGCGACGGCGGGCGTCCTCTCGGCGCTGGAGTGGCGCGCGTGATCGTCGCGCTCGCGCGAGTCCTCGGCGTCGACCCCGTGCAGTGGCGGGCGCTGGTCTGGGTGTCGCTCGTCAGCGATTTCCGGCAGTTCAAGGGCACCGGTCCTCGCATGGGGCGCATGGCGCTCGGCAGCCTCGGCGGCGGCCTGGCATCGCAGCTGCTCTACGGCGCATTCTGTGCGTTCTTCATCGGGGCGCTGCCCAACACCTTCGCGGCGAGCACCATCTACTTCATGCTGCTGCTGTCGACGCTCGGCCTCGCGCTGCTCGTGGACTTCACCGGCGTCGTGCTGTCGCCCGACGACTACCTGCAGCTCGGGCCGCGCCCGGTGGACGGACGCACGTTCTTCGTGGCGCGCCTGACGTCGGTGGTCGCGTTCTCGCTGCTGCTGACCGCGCCGTTCGCGGTGCTGCCGGCGATCGCCTACCTCGTGCGCGACACGGGGCGAGCGGTGCCTGCCGCCCTCACCAGCCTCGGGGCCGCGGCGACCCTGGCGGTGACCGTGCCGCTCGTCGTCATCCTGCTCTTTGTCGCCCTCGTGCGGATCGTGCCCGCGGCGCGCCTGTACCGACTCCTCGGCTACCTGCAGTTCATGCTCTCGTTCGTGTTCATCGGCGGCTTCTTCCTGATGTCGCGCAGCACGCGGGGGCTCGACGCCATCACCCTCGAGAAGACGCCGGCCGCGTACCTGAATCCCGCGGCCTGGTTCGCCGCGTGGATCGAGATCGCCGACGGCCGCAGTACGCCACTCGACGTCGTGGCGGCGGCGGCGCCGTTCGCGCTGCTGCTCGTGTGCGCGGTGCTGGTCCGCAGCAGGCTGTCGCTCGCCTATGCCGAGCGCCTGTCGTCCATGACGTTCGATCGCGCCGGAGAGGGCCGGGCGCGTCGACCCGTGCCGTACCTGCTGTTCGGCCCTGCGCACCACGCGGTGGGCCTGCTGGCGGGTGCGCAGTTCAGGACCGATCAGAAGTTCCGGCTCGGCGTGCTCGGCATCCTGCCGCTGACCGTGATCTACCTGTTGGCCGGGTTCAGTGAGCCGGAAGGGCCGCGCCTGCTGCAGCGGGAGCCCGTGCTGGTCTACTACGCGGTGCTGTTCTTCCCGGTCATGCTCCGCCAGTTCCTCGTCTACAGCGAATCGTGGCGCGCCGCCTGGATCTTCCACGCCGCGCCTATGCCCTTCGACGAACTCGTCATCGCGCTGAAGAACGTCGTCGTGGCGCGCTTCCTGGTGCCGTACCTGATGCTGGTCATGCTGCTCATCGGCTGGCTGCACCCGCGGCCACCGCTCGAGCTCGTCATGCACGGCGTGGTGATCGGGCTGCTGTCGCACGCGCTGCTGACGGCCGACCTTCTCGTCAACCCGTCGCTGCCGTTCTCCCGACCGACGCGGCAGGGTACGCGCTCGTTTGCCCTCCTCCTGCTCATGGTGCCGACGATGGCGATCATCACCACGATCCCGCTCTGGCGCCCGTACCTGTATGCGACCACCTCGCGCACCTTCATCGCGGTGGGCGTGCTCGTCGTCATCAACGTCCTGCTGCACGAATCGCTGATCACGCGCGTCGACCGGGTGTCGCGCGCGTGGGCGTACACGAGCTGAATCCTTCATGTGGACCGGACCATCCGCCCTCGCGCCGTTCATTCCCGTCATCGAGCACCTGCACGAGGCCGCCTGCCTCGAATCCACCGACCCGTCGGCATCCGGCAGCGCGAGCACGCGGGGCACCGCGGTGGTCAACGCAGCCTGGGTCGCGCTGTTCGGCAGCAACGACATCGTGCCATTGCGCGAGGTGAGCGCCGGTGGCGCCTGGGCACCGGTGCTGGCGGCATTCGACGAGACCGTCGGCCTGCAGGAGCGCATCGCCGCGCGCCGCGCCTCGCATGTCACGAGCACGCACGAGACGCTGACGACCACCGACGGCCGAACGCTCGAGTGGGAGCACTCGCCGATCTACGCCGGCCGCAGGATCGTCGCCCACCTGTGGCGCTTCCGCGACGCGACACGGCAGCGCCGGCTGGAGGAGTCCGTGCGCCAGGCGCAGCGCATGAACACCATCGGCAGGCTCGCCGGCGGCATCGCGCACGATTTCAACAACCTGCTGACGGCGGTGGTCGGCTACTGCGACCTCCTCGACGCACAGTTCGACACCGGCGACCCGCGTCGGTTCGACCTGCACGAGATCCGCAACGCGGCCATGCGTGCCTCGTCACTGACGCGCCAGTTGCTCGCCTTCAGCCGTCGCCAGATCATGCAGCCGGAGGTCGTCGACCTCGCGACGATGCTCACCGAGATGCCGAAGATGCTCTCGCGTCTCGTCGGCGAGCAGGTGAAGGTGGAGATGACCCTGCCCGACGAACCCGCGGAGATCTTCGCCGACCCGGGCCAGATCGAGCAGGCGATCTTCAGCCTCGCGGCCAATGCGCGCGACGCGATGCCCGATGGCGGCACGCTGCGCGTCGAGGTCCGTCGCGGTCACCTCGACGAGCGGCGCGCGGAGGCGCTCGACATGCGCAGCGGTCCGGTGGCCTACATCGGCATACAGGACACCGGCAGCGGCATGGACGAGGCGACGCGCGCGAGTGCGTTCGACCCCTTCTTCACGACGAAGCCGCTCGCGCAGGGCCTCGGCCTGCCCACCGTGTACGGGATCGTGCGACAGACCGGCGGCGCGGTGACGCTCGAGAGTGCGGCCGGCGCCGGCACGCGCGTCGAGATCCTGCTGCCGCGGTACGTCGAGCCCGCGCTCGACAGGCCAGCGGCGACCGAGTCGGAACCGGTCGCGCAGCAACGGTCGGGACCGGCGGTGGTGCTCGTGGTGGAAGACGAGGCGTCGGTGCTGCGGTTGGTTCGCCGCGTGCTCGAGGGCGAGCGGATGGTGGTGCTGTCGGCGCAGGATGCCGAGGAGGCGCTGCTGCTCGCGACGCAGCACGCCGGCCCGATCGACCTGCTGCTCACCGACGTGGTCATGCCGGGGCAGAACGGCCTCGAGCTTGCGCGGCGCATCGAGCGGGAACGCCCGGGCACGCGCGTGCTGTTCATGTCGGGCTACGCCGATCACGCGGTGGTCCAGCGCGACATCATCGATGCGGGCCGGCCCTTCCTGCAGAAGCCCTTCGCCCCGGATCGCCTGCTCGCGCGCGTGCGCGAGGTCCTCGAAACCCGGTAGGGCCAAAGGGCTGTCCGCCGTCCCGGTAGGGCCGGTTGTCCCAACCCGGCCATTGCCGCACGCATCGCGTCAATCATCGGCCGCGCTCGGAGAGCGGGCCCTACCATCGATGAGGAAGAGGACTTACGTGGTCGCGGGCACGCGCTCGATCTTCAGCGACTCGATCACGACGTCCTTGACCGGGCGATCGCCGCGGCCCGTCGGCACGTGACCGATGCGAGAGACGACGTCCATGCCCGACACGACCTCGCCGAACACCGAATGCCGGTCGTCGAGGTGCGGCGTGGCCGCAAGCGTCACGAAGAACTGGCTGCCGTTCGTGTTGGGTCCGGCGTTGGCCATCGACAGAATGCCGGCCTTCGAGTGACGACGCGCCGGGTGGAACTCGTCGGCGAACTTGAAGCCCGGACCGCCCATGCCGTTGCCCATCGGGCATCCGCCCTGGATGACGAAGCCGTCGATCACGCGGTGGAAAATCAGGCCATCGTAGAACGGCCGCTTGATCGGCTGACGCGTCACCGGATCCTGCCACTCGATGCTGCCCTCCGCCAGGCCCGCGAAGTTGGCCACCGTCGTCGGCGCCTCCTCCTCGAACAACCTGGCGGTGAACGCGCCCTCGCTCGTGGTGAAGTGGGCGTAGAGTCCCGCTGGTAAGGTCATAGGGGACACCTTACCATCCCGTCGGATAATCACCCATGTCCGGGCTGCCGCCGATTGTCGTCGCCGTGTGGCTGTCAGTGTCGGGACAGCCGGCGCCCGTCTGCCACGCGGCGACCGACGTGCCCCGCCTCGGGCCCGGTTCGGCCTTGCCGGACGCGAGTCTCGCGCTGGCACGCTGTGTCGGAGCGGACATCGAGGCGGGGCGCTGGGCCGACGCCGGACTCCGGGTCGTGAAGGCGCAGCGCGCCGGCATCGCCCTGGCGGGGGCCGCACGGCGCGAGTGGGACGCGCAGGTCGCCCGGCTCGACGCCACGCGCCGGGTGGACGCGGGGAACTGGAGTGCGCTCGTCGACGAAGTGATCGCGCACGAGGACGCGTTGCCGTGGGTGGGCCTGCTGGTGCGTGGCGTGGCCGCGGCGCGCTCGTCGTGGGCGACGCAGGATGCGGCGCTGCTCGCTCGCGCGCGTGACGCGCTGCGGCAGCTGGAGGTGCTCGCCGCGCAGGCGGGTCCGCTGAGCGAGGAGGAGCGCGCCCGCCTGCTCGTGCAGGGCGCGATGGCCGGCGCGCAGTACGAGCGCGACGAAATGCAACTGCTCCTCGATGCGGCCCACGACCTCGAGGTGCGCCTCCTTGCCGGTGACGAGCGTCGCGGTCCCGTCGTGATCGCCTGGGAACTGCAGGCCGATTTGCTGCGCATGACCGACCGGTATGCGGCCGCGAGCGAGCGCTACCGCGACGTGCTGCGTGAACGGCCACGCCGCGTACAGTCGCGCATCGGCCTTGCCGAGGCGTACCGCCGTCTCGGGTACGCGCACGAGGCCGATGAGACGCTCGCCCAGGCGCGGGCGTTGTGGTCGGCCGCCGACCCCGAAGCCCGCGCGTTGCTGCGCTGAACCTGGGAGCGACGACCGCCCGCCGGGCGAGGCCCGGCGGCTACGACACCGTGCCACGCAGGCGTGGGCCTTGCGCGACGCTGCAACGAATCACCGTACGTAGGCGTCGCAGCGTTGCTGCGCTGAACCTGGGAGCGACGACCGCCTGCCGGGCGAGGCCCGGCGGCTACGATCGTCGGCCGGGCGAGGCCCGCGGCTACATCGTGGCCGCTGGCAATCGCCGTCGACGTCGCGTCGGCGCCCGCCTGTACGTAGGCGTCGGGCCTTGCCCGACGCGCACGTCAACGGGTCGCGCGGCGTTCCATGTCGATCAAACGCTTCTTTCGCTCGACGCCCCACCGGTAACCGGTCAGCGACGCATCGCTGCCGACGACGCGGTGGCAGGGCACGAGGAGCGACACCTTGTTGGTGGCGCAGGCGCGAGCCGCGGCCCTGACGGCCGACGGCTGCCCGATCATCGTCGCCAGTTGCGCATAGGTGCGCGTCTGGCCGCGCGGGATGTTGCGCAGCGCCTGCCACACGCGCTGCTGGAACGCCGTGCCCTGCAGGTCGAGCGGCACGTCCTCGCCAGCCTGTCCGCTTGCGACGGCAACGGCCGCCTCCACCCACTCTGGACGATCCACGCCGCGCACGACTCGCGCGCGCGGGAACTCCGCTTCGAGCGCATCGAGCAGCGTCGCCTCGTCGTCGCCGAGGTACACCGCGCACACCCCGTGCTGTGTGGTGGCCACGAGCACCAGCCCGAGCGGCGTGCGCGCCGTCGTCCAGCCGATGGTCGCCCCGACGCCGCCGCGCCGGTACGCGCCCGGCGTCATGCCGAGACTCTCGGTGGCGCGTTCGTACAGGCGCGACGACGAGCCGTAGCCTGCCGTGTAGAGCGCATCGGTGACCTCGTCGCCGGCAAGCAGACGTTCGCGCAGCCGGGCGAGTTGCCGCCCGCTCAGCAGGGCGCGCGGTCCGATGCCGAGCGTTGCGCCGAGGCGTTCGCGCAGGGCGGCAGGCGTGAGTCGCAGCGTCGCGGCGAGGACCGCCACCGTCGGGCGCCGGCCCGCCGCGAGCGCGCCATCGATCGTCGCGAGCAGCTTGCGCAGGTCGCCTTCGGTCAGCACGCCTGTTGTCGCGCGCCGTGCCTGGTCCGGCCGGCAGCGCAGGCATGCGCGGAACCCGGCACTCCGCGCCTCCTCGGTGGACGCGAACACGCGCACGTGCTCG
>JAEYZV010000061.1 GCA_023427865.1 Acidobacteriota bacterium | reverse complement strand
TGGCAGCCACGACGTGAAACGGACGTCGATGCGGCTGCCAGCAAGCACCTCCACGCGTGCCGGACGCGTGAGATGGGCCACGGGCTGCCGCGCATAGGCCGGTGCCGTCACGGTCACCGCCCAATCGAGCTCCGCGTTCGACACGTGTGTGTCACGCCCGCTGCTCGGCAGATGGACGGGCGGCACGGTCACGGTGTGCTCGGTCGGACGACCTGCAACCTGCAGGAGCGCTGCGCCAAGCAGGCAGCCAAGCGCCAGGCCCCACGCCCACCGTCCATGCGGGTTGGGCCACGACGCGGTCTCGAGGGGATGGCGAGCCTGTGCAGCGAGCCGAGCGGCAACCGCAGGCGGCGCACTGCCGCCGTGTTCGTGCCAGGCGAGGAGCGCGTTCCGGAGTTCGGGCGTCGTCTGCTCCGCCTCGGCGAGCACGCCACGCACGTCGCGCACGCCTCGCGTGCGTGCAACGGTCGTCACCAGCACCACGAGACCGACGCCGAGGGCGAACGCCACGGACGACGCGCCGAAGGCTTCGAGCGCCAGCTGGCCCCACAGTGCGGCCGCGAGGGCTACGACAGCGCCAAAGAGCGAGACCAACACACGCCACCGCCGCCATGCCCTGCGGCGCCATGCCTCGAGCCAGTGCGCGTCCGCTGTCCCGGGCGACCGGGAGCCGTTCACCGACACGTCAGGCGACATGGGTAGCGTCGGTCGTCGCCCCGGGCTGGGACGACACGTCCGTGGAAGTGTCCAGGTCCGTACGACGGGCGCGACGCGCCCACTGCTCCACGAGCAGCAATGCCAGGACGAGCGCCCACGCCGCGCGCGTGTCGAGTCCGCCGGGCAGCCTCATCGGCGCGAGCGGCATCGACGGCTCGCGTTGTTCGGCAGCGATCTCCGCGGCCGTCCATACGTCGTCGGCGTGCCGGGCGAACGAGCGAGCAGGATTCGAGAGCGCTTCGACCGCTGCGATCGCCGACCACACCCCAAGCGGCGACGAGGGCGGGGCGTGGAGCGCGAGGACGAGTTGCGCGTCGGCCCACCACGCGTGCAGCAACGGCACGCCATCGGACGACCGCGCGAGCACTGCCGCCTCGCGCGGCTCGACGCGTCGTGCGCGCGCGTCCACCAGTGAGCGTTGCGCGGCGTCCCTGAGACGAGCGTCATCGGCAAGCTGGTCGAGCACGCCCGGCTCCGGCGTGCCCGCGTGCGTCGACGCATCCGGCATCCCGACGTGCGCGGCCCCGGGCCACAGGATGCGCAGGGGCACCGGCCCGGCGACGAGGTCGAGGGCCCGCAGCTTTGCCAGGATGTCGAGCCGCGCGCGCGCATCGGTATCAGCGGCGACGATGGTCACCGGCGGCACGCCGCGCGACGTCGGCGCGTGTGCTGGTAACGCAACCCTGACGGGATGCAGGCGCACCCCGATCACGCTGGGCACCGACGCCAGGTCTGCAGGAGTCAGTGCGGTTCGCGAGCCATCCCAGACGAGCACGAGCTCGACCTGCTGCGAGCGCACCGCGCTGGCCGCGTGGGCGATCGCGCGAGGAAGCGCGACCGCAAGGTTGCCGGCATCGGCCACGTGCGCCGAGGTCGCTTCCTTCGCGAGCCGGGCGATCTCGTCAGCCGCCATCTCACGGGCGGCGTCCTCCACGACGAATACGCGATGGAGCCGGTGCTGCCACGCCTGCTGCCGCTGCGCCGTGGTCCATGTCGGGCCGGCTGCCGCCGCCGCGATGAGCGCGACGATCGCGAGGCGCAGGAGCAGCAACGGCCAGTCCTGCACCCGTCGCGACACGCGGCGGGTCACCGGCGATGCCGCGCGCACGAATCGCAGCGTCGGGAACGGCATGCGCGCCGGCCGGCGACGTGACAGGAGGTGCGCGAGCACGGGCAGCACGGCCGCCAGGGTCAGCAGGCCCGCAAGCGGCGCCGCCCACGTCACCATCTGGCCCCGGCGCGTGGCACACGCTGCAGCGCGAACTCGCGCACGAGTGTCTCGAGTCCCCGGCTCGTGTCGGCCTCGACGTACACGATGCCTTCGCCGTGGGCCGCCGCGCGTTGACCGGCAAGGAACGCGCTGAACTGCTCTGCGTACCGTTCACGCACCCTCGACACATCGGTCACCAGGCGCTCACCCGATTCGAGATCGACGAACTCCGTGTCGTCGCCGGCCGGCAGCAAGCGTTCTTCGGGTGTGAACACGTGGAAGATCACCACCTCGTGGCCGACACGTCGCACTTCGCGTAACGCCACGTCCCAGTCGTCGCTGCCGTACAGGTCCGAGATGAGCACGATGCAGCCGCGCCGGCCAAGTCGCGCGACGGCACGCCGCAGGCCGCCGGCGAGATCGGTCCCCCCGGCTGCGTCGAGGCGCGCGAGCGTGCCGAGCAGGCGTACGAGGTGTCGGCGGCCGCTGCGCGCGGGCAGCGACGCGCCCTCGGCCTCCTGTGTGACGAGGCCGACCGCTTCCCCCTGCTGCACGAGCAGGTACGCGAGTGCGGCGGCGAGCAGGCGGCCCGCGTGCAGCTTGGTCACGCCGCGCGCGTCGGGGAACGCCATCGAGCGACTCGTGTCGAGTGCGAGCATGACCGGCCATTCCGTCGTCTCGCGGTACACGCGCGTGAAGAGGCGATCGGTCCGCGCGTAATGCTTCCAGTCCAGGTGCTTGAGGTCGTCGCCCGGCAGGTACGGGCGCATCTGCTGGAACTCGGCGCCGCCGCCCATGAACGGGCTGCGGTGCCGTCCCAGACGCGCACCCTCGACGACGAGCCGCGCCGCAAGCTCGAGATCGGCAATCTGCGCGAGCAGCGCCGGGTCGAGCGCCAGGGGTAGGGCCGCCACGGTCACATCCGCGCCGGCACCTCGGTGAGCAGGCGCGTGACGATCGCGTCGGCGTCGAGTCCCTCGGCTTCCGCCTGGAAGTTGACGAGCACACGATGCCGGAGGACGGGGAGCGCGAGGGCCTGCACGTCCGCAATGGCCACCGTCGCCCGGCCGTCGAGGAGCGCCCGCGCCTTGCCGCACAGCAGCAGCGCCTGCCCGGCGCGCGGACCGGCGCCCCACCGCACGTACCGGGTGACGTTGGCGGACGCCTCGCCGGTGCCGGGGCGCGTCGCGCGCACGAGCCGCGCCGCGTAGTCGACCACGTTGCTCGCGGCAGGGATCTCACGCACGAGCGCGTGCACGGCCGCGATGTCCGCGCCCGTGGCCACGACGTCGGTGGCGTCCTGCAGCGTCGCGGTGGTCCGTGCGAGCATCTGCCGTTCCTCCTCCGCGCCCGGATAGCCGATCACGACGTTGAGGAGGAAGCGATCGAGCTGCGCTTCCGGCAGGCTGTATGTGCCCTCCTGTTCGATCGGGTTCTGTGTCGCAAGGACGAACTGCGGTGACGGGAGATCGTGACGGACGCCACCGACCGTCACCTGTCGCTCCTGCATGGCCTCGAGCAGCGCTGCCTGGGTGCGCGGCGGCGTCCTGTTGATCTCGTCGGCGAGCAGGATGTGCGCAAACACCGGCCCGCGCATGAACCGCACCTCGCGGCGACCGGTGCTCCGGTCCTCCTCGATGACCTCGGTGCCGACGATGTCGGACGGCATCAGGTCGGGCGTGAACTGGATGCGGTTGAACGACAGGTCGACCGTGCGGGCCAGCGTCTTGATGATCAGCGTCTTGGCCAGCCCCGGCACGCCGCGCAGCAGGCAGTGGCCGCCGGCGAAGAACGTGGTCAGGATCTCGCGCAGGACGGGACGTTGCCCCACGATCGTGCGTCCGAGTTCGGCTTCGAGACGGCGGCCGACGGCGGAGGCTTCGTCGATCGACAACGCGTGGGTGGGCATCTGTGGCAGCGATTGTAGCAATCGGCTACCGGACACCCGAGGCAGGCGCGTCCGCCGACGAAGGCGATCGACGAGAGCACCGCGATCGACGCAGGCATGGCGCGCGCTGGCGGAGTGGTCCCGGCCGGCGTGGCTGGTTTCGTTGACACACCCGGACCCCCGCGCTACGCTTCACCGGTTTTCCAACGGCCCGCCGCACAGAGTTCTCCCGATGCCTCAGATCTCCAAGTGGGAGTCGCTCCCCACGGAAGCCATAAACCCCAACAGCCTCGGTCTCGATACCGCGTCGATCGGCGACGTGATCGACCTGATGGTGGCCGAGGACCGCAAGGTCGTGGCCGCGGTGCACAAGGAGAAGGAGCGCATCACCGCGGGCGTGCAGATGGTCACCGAGTCTTTCCGCAAGGGCGGCCGGTTGATCTTCGTCGGGGCCGGTACGAGCGGACGGCTCGGGGTCGTCGAGGCGGCAGAGATGCCGCCCACGTTCGGCGTGTCCACCACCCGCGTGCGCGCGCTCATGGCCGGCGGCAAGGACGCGGTCTTCACGCCCAAGGAAGGCGTCGAGGACGACTACGAGGAGGGCGCGCGGGCGATCGCCCGGCTACGGCCGCAGAAGCGCGACGTGGTGATCGGCATCTCGGCCAGCGGCGTCACCAACTTCGTGCGCGGCGCGCTGACACGAGCGCGCAAGGCCGGACTGCGCGTGATCTTCGTCACCTGCTGGCCGGGCAGCGAGCTGCAGAACTTCGTCGACCTGATCATCGCTCCGGCGGTGGGGCCGGAGATCCTGACGGGTTCGACGCGCCTGAAGGCGGGCACTGCGACCAAGATGGTGCTCAACATGCTCACCACCATCGCGATGGTGCGCAGCGGCAAGACCTACGGCAACCTGATGGTGGACGTGCAGGCCACCAACGACAAGCTGAAGGACCGCGCCCGCCGCATCATCGTGATGGCGACGGGCGTGGATTACGAGACCGCCGGGAAGCTGCTCAAGTCGGCGCGCAACGACGTCAAGGCCGCCATCGTGATGCAGCGCACCGGCCTGTCGCTCTCCACGGCGCTCGCGACGTTGCGCAAGGCGCACGACTCGGTGCGCGAGGCGGTCGGCGAGGATGCCGAGCCGCGCCTGCGCGCCCTGCTCGGCCTGGAGAAGAAAGCCTAACGCGATCGTCCTATCGGATTCGAGAGGCGGCAGCGCCGTCGCAGATCAGCTCCACGTCGCCGTGCAGCTGCAGGAACGACGCCGGCAACTGTGTCGTCACCTCCCCGCTGAGCATCCTGGCTACCGTGTCCGCCTTCTCGGCGCCCGTCACCAGCAGCAGGATGCGGCGTGCCTTCAGGATCGTCCCCATTCCCATCGTCATCGCCTCGGTGGGCACCTGCGACACGTCGCCGCCGAAGAAGCCGGCGTTGGACTTCCGCGATGGCTCGAGCAGCTGCGTGCGATGCGTCCGCACGTTGAGCATGTCGGCCGGTTCGTTGAAGCCGATGTGCCCGTTGGCGCCGAGCCCGAGGATCTGCAGGTCGATGCCGCCGGCGGCGGTGATGAGGTCTTCGAATCGCCCGCATTCGGCGTCGGCGTCTGCGGCGAGGCCGTCGAGCACGTGCCCGTGGCCGTGGCGCAGGTTCACGCGGTCGAACAGGTACCGGCGCATGTAGGCGCGGTAGCTGCCCGGGTGGTCCTCGCCGATGCCGACGAACTCGTCGAGGTTGAACGTGGTGACCTGCGAGAAGTCGAGCGTGCCGGCGGCGTGGCGCTCGGCGAGCAGGTCGTACATCACGATCGGCGTCCGTCCGGTCGGCAGGCCGAGCACGGCGCGGGGGGTGTCGTGCAGGAGGTCGGTCACGCGTTGCGCGGCGAGATCGGCAACGTCCTGCGGGTCGTCACAAAGCGATATGTTCACGAGTCTTGTAGGAGGGGATGGATGCGCCGCCCTGGGCTTCGGCCAGGGCGAGGGTCACGGCGCCGAGCGCCGGATCGGTGGACAGCAGGTGCACGTCGCCCTGGGGCACGATGTCGGACAGCCGCGTCCGCAACGCGTCCTGCAGCCAGGGTACGGCATGGAACGCGCCACCGGCCATCACGACGGGAAAGCCGGCGGCGAGGTCGAGCTGCCGGACGACGGAGCGCACCGCCGCGGACAATTCGTCAGCAGCTACTGACGCAATGCTTGCCGCCACGACGTCGCCCGCGTCGCGGGCCTGCTGGACCAGCCTGGCACATCGCGCGATGTCGCTGGGCTTGAGGTAGTGCCGGTACACCTCGCGCACGAGCTGCTCGGGTCGCGTGACGCCGAAGAACTCGAGCACGAGCGGGGTCAGCCCGGTGGCCGGGCCGCGGCCATCGGCCTCGCGCACGACGGCGCGCAGCGCCTGCCGGCCGATCCAGAAGCCGCTACCTTCGTCGGCGAGGATGTACCCCCACCCGCCGGCGCGCGCCGCTTCGTTGCGATCGTTGCGGCCGTAGGCGATCGAGCCGGTCCCGGCGATCACCACGACGGCCGGACCGAGGCCGGCGCCGGCGACAAGCGCAATCAACGCGTCGTTGGTGACGAGGACGCGCGCCCGGGCCCCGATGCGGCGCATGATGCCCTGGATGATCGCGTTGTCCTCGGCGCGATCGACCCCGGCGATGCCGAGACAGATGACGTCGGGACGCAAGTGCGCCTCGCCGAGCGTCTCCTCGATCACTTCGTGCAGCGTCTTCTCGACGGCCAGTTCGCCATGCGCGGCAAGGTTGGCGCCGCCACGACGGGCCCGGGCGATCACCTGGCCATGCCCGTCGGCGAGGATCGCTTCGGTCTTGGTGCCGCCGGCGTCGATGCCGATCACGAGCGGTGACGTGTGTGAGCCCTGCATGACGCGCCCCGGAGTATATACTTCGGGCGCGCGGTCGTTTCGTGCCGCGCGTACCACAGCGATGCCCCCTGCCTCACGCCGCGACCTGCTGCGGTTCTCGTTCGTCCCACTGCTGTCCCTGCTCGCCTCGTCCCGTCGTGCCGGCGCCGCGGCGATCCCGCTCGACGAGGAAGTCCGCGGGCTGTGGGTCACGCGCAGCTGGATGACGACGCCGGCACAGGTCGCCCAGGTCGTGACCGATGCGCGTCGCCATGGCATTACCGCGATCTTCGCGCAGGCGCGCGGGCGCGGCGACGCGTTCTACAGGGGCGGGCCCGACCCGCGATCGACCCTGCTGGCCCGACAACCGGCCGGCTTCGATCCACTCGCCGAGCTCGTGGCCCGGGCGCAAGCAGCCGGCGTGCAGGTCCACGCCTGGCTCAACGCCAATCTCGTGTCTGGCGCCACCGGCATCTCCACGTCCCCGCAGCATGTGCTGGTGCAGCATCCCGAATGGCTGATGGTGCCCAGGGATCTGGCGGGCGGGCTGCTCGGCCTCGACCCGCGCGACAGGCGCTACGTGGCGCGGCTGGCAGGCTGGAGCCAACGCCACAGCGCGACGATCGAGGGCCTGTTCACCTCTCCCATCCATGAAGGCGCGCAGGATCGCCTCGTGGCGGTGATCGATCACCTCACCCGACAGTACGCGCTCGACGGCCTGCACCTGGACTACGTCCGCTACCCTTCGGCCGATTTCGATTACAGCCGCGCCGCGCTCGACGCCTTCCGGACCGTGCTGCTGCCTGAACTGACACCGGCGGAGCTGGCGACCATGGACGGCAAGGCGAAGCGCGATCCTTTCGCGTTCGTGACCGATTACGCGTCGCGCTGGACGGCGTTCCGCCGGGCGCGACTCGCGCACCTGGTGACCCGGCTGCGCGACACGGCACGCACCAACCGACCCTCGATTCGGGTCACGGCGGCCGTGTGGCCCGACGCGGAGGACGCGCGGCAACGGAAGCTGCAGGACTGGCCGGGCTGGCTGCGCGCCGGGTTGGTCGACGCGGTGTGCCCGATGATGTACACCTCCGCGCGGGCCGCCTTCGAGCGGCAGTTGCAGGCGCTGGCACAGCAGCCGGCCGGCAGTGTGTGGCCGGGCATCGGCGCGTTCAAGATCACCGCCGCCGAAGCGGCGCATCGGGTGGACGTGGCGCGCGCCATGGGCTTCTCCGGCGTCCTGCTCTATTCCTACGACAGCATGAGCGGCGGTGCGGGACGACCGTCGACCTACCTGGCGGCCGTCCAGCGGCGCGCGTTCCCCACCGTCGCATACGGCGAGGCCGGTGCCTCCCGCTGAGGCGAGCGAGCGACCGATTCCGCGCGCGCTCATCGCCTGCCTCTGCGGGCTGTTTGCGGCGATCGGCATGGGCTTTGCCAGCATCGGTCCGGCGCTGCCGGAGTTCGCGCAGGTCAGCGGCATCGCGGTCTCGTCGGTCGGTGTGGTCTACACGGCGATCTTCGCCGGCTTCCTCGGATCGCAGATCACCGCTTCGCTGATCCTCGACCGCCGCGGCACTCGCGACGTCATCCTCGTGAGTCTTGCCGCCTTTGCCGCGGGCGCCGTCGGTCTCGGCCTTGCGCGCAGCCTCGCGTTGCTGATCCTGTCCAGCGCCGTGCTCGGCATCGGCTACGGCTTCGGCACCATCAGCATCAACCTCGTCGCGTCGCGGCTCATGACGCACCGACCGGCGTTCGTGGTGAACGTCATCAACGTGCTCTATGGCGGCGGGACCGTGCTCGGTCCACTGCTGACGAGTGTGGTGCTGCGCGCGAACGGCTCGGCGCGCTGGGTGCCGGCCGTGGGAGGTCTCGCGGCGCTGGCCCTGCTCCCGTGGGCGTGGCAGCTGCTGCCGCGCGACGTCGGTACGCACCCGCGCGAAGGTATCGCCGGGAGCGGTCGATCGACCCTCCCGCTGCCCCTGCTGCTCATCGGCCTGCTGGTGTTCCTGTACGGCGGCGTCGAGGCCGGCTTCAGCGGCTGGGCCGCCACCTACCTCGAACGCACGCTCGACATGACCCCGGCGCGCGCCGCGTTCCTCACGTCGATGTACTGGCTCGCCTATCTCACCGGCCGGATGGTCTCGACGGCGCTCGCGCTGCGGGTCGGTCCCGGCGCCGTCCTCGAAGGGGCGCTCGGCGCGCTCGCATGCGGGGGCCTCGTGCTTGCCCTGAGCGTCGGCCATACGGGCGGCACGACCGCGGGACTGCTGTTACTGGGGCTCGCAACGGGCCCGATTTACCCATCGATGTTCGGCCTCGTGACGCAGCGCTTCGCCGATCGCGCCGCCTACGCGGTGTCGGCGGTCTCGGCCATCGGATGCGGCGGCGCCATGCTGCTGCCGTGGACGATGGGATTGACCCTCCCACTCGCCGGCGGGCGTGTGCTCGCGGCGACGCCCCTGGCGCTCGCCCTCGGCATGTGGGCCTGTCTCAGGGTCAGCGCACGACGGTAGGTCATAGGTGTTCGGCGTCGGACTTACCGCGACACTGCGGATGCCGGCGGTCCGCCTCGAGTCGGGAGGGCCGGCTGTCCCAACCTGGCCCCACGCGGTGTTCGCCCCACGGCCCCCCTTGGCCACGCTCGGAGAGCGGGCCCTACCGGTTCGGCGGACGACCGTACGGGTTGACGGGAGCCGCTCCCGGACCGGCCGGTCGCGTCGCGCCCTGGCCGGGCGCGGGCTGTCCCGGGCGTCTGGCCGCGGCCACCCGGCCGCTGGTTGTCGCCGGGTTGCGGCGTCTGCTGGCCGAAGAACCGCGGCGTGACGTCCTCGATGGCGACTTCCCAGTGGTCGTACTGGGTGCGGCCCTTCCACACGCGCAGCGATGTCTCCTTGC
>JAEYZV010000055.1 GCA_023427865.1 Acidobacteriota bacterium | reverse complement strand
CCCTTGCGCACGTGAGATATGCCCGTCGGGCAAGGCCCGACGGCTACTTCCGTCGGGCAAGGCCCACGGCTTGGCCGCCGTCGCCCCTTCGGCGCCGGGCACACCGCAAGACGATCTGCTCCACGGCAGCTACGGCTCAGCCTACAGTTACGGCAGGGCTCGGCCGACAAGCACCTTAGAACTCGTCCGTACCGATGACGCCTGTCCCTCCTCTCCGCCAGGGCGTCGGTGTCGGCCCCCGCAGGCGTGCGGGCCGCGTCGACCTCGATGCCCCGACCGACACCGGCTCCGCGACGGAGGCCGATGACGTCGAGGCGTTCACTCACGCCGTGGCCCACGACCTCCGAGAACCGCTGCGGGCCATCGAGGGCTATGCGCGTGCGCTGACGGAGGATTTCGCGAACTGCCTCCCCCGCGACGCGCAGCACCTTCTCGACCGGCTGCGGGCCGCCTCGGTAACCCTCGGGGAGCGCGTGGACGGGCTCGTCCGTCTGTCGCGTGTCGCGCCCGAGGATGTGAGATCCGTGCGCTGTGACCTGGTTCCCGCCGTCTTGCAGGTGCTTTCCGACCTCCAGCGCCGGGAACCGGCCAGGACCGTCCTCACGAACGTCCCTGCGACGATCGATGTGGATGGCGACGCGGCACTGCTCGGCATCGTCGTCGAGAACCTGATCACCAACGCGTGGAAGTTCACGCGCGACCGCGCGGATGCGCGGATCGACGTCGACGTGCACCACGTGGCCACCGACGTCGTGGTCTCCGTCCGGGACAACGGCATCGGGTTCGACATGCGGCAGGCGCACCGCCTCGGCCTGCCGTTCCAGCGACTCCATCCCGCCGGGTGCTACGAAGGCACCGGCATCGGGCTCGCCTCCACGCGGCGCATCGTCGAGCGCCACCGTGGACGGATGTGGGCCGACAGCGCGCCCGGAGCCGGCGCCACCTTCCACGTGTCGCTTCCATCCGTGCGTACGCGCTGACCCTTCATGGACTCGTCTACCCCCCTCCTGCGCCGGTTCGCCGCTGGTACCCTCACGCTCGACGCTCGCTCACGCCCGGCAGGTCGGCCGCCGGACCAGCCGGACCTGTTTGCCAACGATGCCCCGCGCATCACGATTCCCCGCCAGGTGCCGAGGCCGATCCGCGTGCTGCTCGTCGAGGACTCGTACGACGACGCGTGGCTCGTGCAGCGACATCTCGAGCGTGGCGGTTTCGTGCCGGAGATGCTCCGCGTGCAGGATCGCGACGGCCTGCGCGGTGCGCTCGAGGGCGGCCGCTGGGATGTCGTCCTCGTCGACTACAGCCTGCCGGCATTCACGGGCCTCGACGCGGTGCGCGAGGTGCGCCGGCACTGTGCGGATCTGCCGTGCCTGCTGATGTCGGGCACGGTCGGTGAGGACATGGCCGTGGCGGCCATGCGCCTCGGCGCCAACGACTACCTGATGAAGGGCAACCTCACGCGGCTCGTGCCCGCCGTGGAGCGGGAACTGCGCGAGTCGGAGAGCCGCACCGAGCGGCGTCGTGCCGAGCGTGCGCTCGCGGCGAGCGAGGAACGGACGCGCCTCATCATCGAGCACGCGCTCGACGCCGTCATCTCGTTCACCGCGCAGGGGCAGGTCACCGAGTGGAACCTGCGTGCCGAGGAACTGTTCGGCCGCGCGCGAGCGGAGGTGGTAGGGCGCCCTTTTCAGGAGGTCGTGCTCGCGCGGGCGAGCTGGGCGACGTTCGAGGAAGCGCTCGCGGACGGCTTCTCGCCGGGAGCGCCGTTTGCCGTGAAGCGTCGCGCCGAGGTCGTGGGCGAACATCGCGAGGGACGCGCATTCGCGCTCGAACTCTCGCTCGTCCCGGTGCCATCGTCGGCGGGCCTCTCGTACAGCGCGTTCCTTCGGGACCTGTCGGAACGTCGCGAGGGCGAGGCCAAGCGAGCCAGCCTCGAGGCGCAGCTGCGCCAGTCGCAGAAGATGGAAGCGATCGGCAAGCTCGCTGGCGGCGTGGCGCACGATTTCAACAACCTGCTCACGGTGATCCAGGGGCAGTCGGCGCTGCTCGAGGACGGCGTGCTCGAACCGGCCGAGGTGGCGCCTGCGGCGCGGGCGATCGGGGAGGCGGCAGACAAGGCGGCCGAGCTCACGCGCCAGCTGCTCGCATTCAGCCGGCGCCAGGTCGTGCAGCTGACGCCGACCGACCTGAACGAACTCGTCGCCGACCTCGGCAAGCTCCTGCGTCGCCTGATCAGCGCCGACATCGAACTGCACACGGTGCTCGCACCGGGCCGCGTGCACGTCAACGGCGACGTCGGCATGATCGAGCAGGTGCTGATGAACCTCGCCGTCAACGCCCGCGACGCCATGCCCGAAGGCGGGTCACTCGTCGTGTCCACCGCGATCGTGCATGCCCGTCCTCCGCGCACGGCGACGGCGGCGCCCGGCCCGGGCCAGTACGCGCGGCTGACCGTCCGCGATTCGGGCACCGGCATCGCTCCCGATCACCTGCCGCACATCTTCGAGCCGTTCTACACGACGAAGGACAAGGCGCGGTCCACCGGCCTCGGCCTCGCGACGGTGTTCGGCATCGTCGAACAGCACCGGGGCTGGGTGGAGGTGCACACGCGGGTGGGCGAGGGCACCTCGTTCGACGTCTATGTGCCGCAATGCGCCGACGCGGTGCCCGCCACGGGGCCGGCGGCACCGACGCCGGCGCCCATGCCGCGCGGCCACGAGTCCATCCTCGTTGTCGAGGACGAACTGCCGGTGCGCGAGATGGTGCGCGATGTCCTCGTTCGCCAGGGATACCGCGTGCACGAGGCGGGTTCGGGGCGCGAAGCGCTCGACGTGTGGCGGCGTGTCTCGAGCGAGATCGATCTCGTGCTGACCGACATCGTGATGCCCGACGGCATGATGGGCACCGACCTCGTGGCACGCCTGCTCGCGGATCGTCCAGGCCTGCCGGTCGTCTACACGAGCGGCTACAGCCAGGAGTCTGACCGGGTGCACGCCGACATCGTGGAGGGCGTCAACTTCCTCCAGAAGCCGTACCGCCCCGCGACGCTCGTGCGCCTGCTGCGCGAGCGATTCGAGCGCGGGCGCGCCGAACGCTGAACGTCGGGACGCTGCACGCCGGAACGCCTCCGCAGGTGCAGGCGTCGGACGCGAGGGCTACGCGCCGACGCCGATCGGGCAGCTGACGTTCGTGCCTCCGAGGCCGCAGTAGCCGTTCGGGTGCGTGTGCAGGTACTGCTGGTGGTAGGCCTCGGCGAAGTAGAACGTCGGGGCGGACAGCACTTCCGTCGTGATTCCGCCGTACCCGGCCCGCGCGAGCGCGTCCTGGTACGCCTCGCGCGACGCCTCGGCGGCCGCACGCTGGCTCTCGTCGTACCACCCGAGCAGCGACCGGTACTGAGTGCCGACGTCGTTGCCCTGGCGCATCCCCTGCGTCGGGTCGTGGTTCTCCCAGAACGTGCGGAGTAGCGTCTCGTAAGCCATGCGCGACGGATCGAAGACGACGCGGACGACCTCCGTGTGCCCGGTCAGGCCGCTGCACACCTCTTCATAGGTCGGGTGCGGCGTGTGGCCGCCGGCGTAACCGACGGCCGTCGACACCACGCCGGGCAGTTGCCAGAACTTCCGTTCGGCTCCCCAGAAGCAGCCCATCCCGAACAGGGCGTACCCGCTGCCCTCGGGGAACGGACCCGCGAGCGGCGCGGGCAACACATGGTGCCGCGCGGGCACCGCC
>JAEYZV010000029.1 GCA_023427865.1 Acidobacteriota bacterium | reverse complement strand
GTATGGGGACATCACTGAGCGTCGGACGAAGTCCGACGCCTGCACCAATGAGGCGTTTCGGCGCGTTGTGTCGTTCCGGCGTCTGGCGCGTTGCGTCGCTCCGGTGTTCCGGTGCTTTGGCGTGCGGCGTGCGTGCGGCGTGCGGCGATCGTCAGTCGATGCCGTGCTTGCCGAGGTAATGCGACAGCGCGCGCTGGCTGATGCCGAGCAGTTCCGCGGCGTCCTTCTTGACGCCGCTGGACGCGCGCAGCGCCGCGAGAACGGACTCGCGCTCGGCCCAGGCAAGGTTGTCGTGGAGCCGCGCAGAGGGCAGCGCCGTGGCATCGCGTGCGCCGGGCATCAACAGCACCAGGTCCCGCGTGACCACCGGTCCGGTCGCAAGGACCATGGCGCGCTCGATCGTGTTCTCGAGCTCGCGCACGTTGCCGGGCCAGTCGTAGTCGACCAGCGCCTGCAACGCCCCCTCGTCCACGCGCGGGGCGGGCTTGCCGAGCGAATTCGCGATGCGGGTCGTGAAGTGCTCGACGAGCACGGGCACGTCCTCGCGCCGTTCGCGCAGCGGCGGCATGCGGATCGGGATGACGTTCAGCCGGTAGTAGAGATCGTTCTGGAACTTCCCCTCCGCGGCCAGTTGCTGCAGATCCCGGTTGGTCGCGGCGATGACCCGGACGTCGACCTTCTGCGTCCGTTCCGCGCCGAGCGGCTCGAACTCCTTCTCCTGCAGCACGCGCAGCAGCTTGGCCTGCACGCTGCCGCTGATCGTCGCGATCTCGTCGAGGAAGATCGTCCCGCCATCGGCCAGCGCGAACCGGCCGCGGCGGGCATGGACGGCGCCGGTGAACGCGCCGCGCACGTGGCCGAACAGCTCCGACTCCAGCAGCGACTCGGGCAGGGCGGCGCAGTTGACGCGAATCAGCGGCTTGCCTCGCTCGGCGCTGCGATCGTGGATGGCCCGCGCCACGAGCTCCTTGCCGGTGCCTGTCTCGCCGGTGATCAGCACCGTACTGCGGCTCCTGGCCACGAGTTCGACACGCGCGATGACCTCCGGCACCGCGCGGCTCCCGCCGACGATGCCGTATTGGCCGAACTGCGCACGCTGCTCCGAGAGCAGGTAGCTCAGGCCGCTGCGCGCCTGCTGCTCCTGCACCATGTGCCGCACGTTGGCCAGCAGCTCGTCGATGTCGAACGGCTTCTGCAGGTAGTCGCGGACGCCGAGCTTCATGGCGTCGACGGCGTTGCGGACCGTGCCGTGCGCGGTCATCATCAACACGGCCGGGCGATCCGGTTCCGGCACCGTCGCCTGCAGCTCGCGCACGACGTCGAGCCCGGTCAGCTCCGGCATCAGGTGATCGACGATCAGCACGTCGAAGCTGCGCGAGGTCAGCAGCCGCAGCGCCTCGCGCGGCGACGCGGTCGTGGTGACCTCGTGCTCGTCCTCCCGGAGCGCGCGCCCGAGCGTCTTCAGGATCTTCTCCTCGTCGTCGACGAGCAGCACGCTGCCGTGCGTCATGCCTGCCATTCCTCCTGCGGCAGCGAGAGGCGCACCGTCGTGCCTTCCCGCGGCCTGCTGGTGAGCGTGATGGTGCCGCCGAGTCCTTCCACGATGTTGCGTGCAATCGCCAGGCCGAGTCCGGTGCCCTTGCGTCGCGTCGTGAAATACGGCTCGAACACCTGGTCGGCCATGGCCGGTTCGAGCCCGATGCCGGTGTCGCGCACTTCGACGACCGCGACGTGGCCCTCGCGACGGGCCTGCAGCACGACGCCTGCCTCGTGCGCGCGGTCGGCGGCGGCGCGCACGGCTTCGCGGGCATTCGACACGAGGTTCACGAGCACGCTGCGGAGACGGTCGGCGTCGGTGCGCACGAGATCGGCGTCGGGCGCGAGGTCGAGCGTCACGGGCAGATCCGGTTCGGCGGCCACGCAGGCCGCGACCGCATCCCTGCAGATGCCGTGCAGGGAGGCCGGCGCCACCTCCAGCTGCACGGGCCGCGCGAAGTCGAGCACCTCGTTGACCACGCGGTCGAGCCGCTGCACCTGCTCCTCGATGTCGGCCGAGGCGTCGGCGACGAGCGGATCCTGCTGGCGCCCCAGGCCGCGCAGCGCGCCGCGGATGATCATCAACGGGTTCCGGATCTCGTGCGCGATCACCGTGGACAGGCGGCCGAGCGCCGTCAGGCGGTCGCGCTCGGCGGCCTGGTGCTGGAACCGTGCGATGGCCGCGGTCATCGCGTCGAACGTACCCGCCAGTACGCGCACGTCCTCGTCGTCCCATGCGTGATCGGAGGCACGCTGCGGGCGACGCGTGAGATCGCCGGTCCGGCTCATCTCGCGCATCGACGCCGTGAGGCTGGCCAGCGGCCGGGTGATGGTGCGCGCGACCGCGTAGCTCGCGAGGCTGGCGGCAAGCGCCGTGAGCACGGCGATGACCGCGAGGGCGATGTGAACGCTCCGGAGCGTGGCCTCGGCCTCGGCCGTGGAGCGCAGCACGACGAGCTGCGCCCCGCCACCCGGCCCGTCCCCCGGCCCGTCCTTCGCCGTGTCCCCGGCCCTGTCACCCGCCTTGTCACCCGCCCCGTCACCGGGCGTCGGCTGCAGTCCGAACGCGTGCCAGGAATAGCGTACGCCGCCGACCTCCAGTGTGCCGCCCTCGTCGCGGGCGAGCGCCTCCTGGATCACGGGTGCGGCCGCCGGACCAAGCGACGAGGCGAGGACCCGCGGCCCCATCGCGAACGCGAGCTCGCTGCCCGAGGACGCGCGGAACTCGCGGGCCTGCTGATCGTCGAGCAGCATGCCGACGCTCAACAGGCCGAGGCGCTCGACGGCGTCGACGCCGATGACGATGGGGACGCTCACGAGCTGCAGGACGCCCCGCGGATGGGCGAGCGTCGCGAAGGTGGGCGCCGCCGCGGGCCCGCTCGCCATCGGGACGCGATGCGCGGCGACGTCGCCCCGCACGTCGCCTGCCGTGTACAGCGGCAGGCCGTCGGCGCCGCGGATGATGAGCACGTCCGCCCCGATCTCGCCGCGGTAGTCCGAGACGATTGGCGCCACGGTCGGCGCGTGTCCCGTCGCAATCGCGGCCTTGAGCTTCGGCAGGTCTGCGACGAGGCGGGCCAGGCGCGTCGCCGTCTCGAGCTCCTGCCGGCGCTGGCGCTCGACGAGCGTGATCGTCTCGTCGAGCCTCGCGGCGATCGCGCGTTCGTGCTCGCGCGTGAGGTGCGCGCTCACGAACAGCATCGCCGCGCCGATCGAACCCGTCGTCAGCAGCACGCACACGAGAAACAGCCGGTTCGAGAGCGACCCGAGCGCAGGCATCACGGCACCGGGAGGTCGACGTTCAGGGTTTCACCGGCGCGCACGGTCACCTGGCGCGTGGCACGCACGTCCCCCTCGTGCCAGCCGACGACGGTGTACGTGCCAGGCGGCAGCGGGGGCAGCTGGTAGGCGCCGTCGGGCTGCGTGACGGCGAAGAACCGGTGCGAGAAGACCAGGATGAACGCGCTCATGTGCGAGTGGATGTCGCAGAAGACGCGCACCACGCCGGGCCGGTCGAATCGCACCGACTTCGAGCGGCCGACCGCGTACCGGCCGAGGTCGAACCGGCGCGTCGGCGAGAGCGAGAAGACGTTGTGGTAGATGCGGTCGTTGTTCGGGAAGTCGACGATCGTGCCGGTCCGGATGGCGAGCACGTGCGGCACGAACGTCTCGTTGCGCTGGTCCATCCGACCACGTGAGCTTACCGGTTCCTCGAATGCACCAGCCGGCGCCGTCTCGAGGTATACGACCCCTACGCGCGGGGGCCGTTCGCGGGGAGTGGTGCCGGGCTCGACGATCGACGGCCGCCGCTCGGCCACGTCCCTCGCCGGCAGCGTGAGCCGTCCACGGATGATGCCGGTTGCCGACTGCCCGGGAGCCGGGGCGGCCAGCAGCAGCGAGAGGGCGACCACCGCCGCGCGAGTGGCCGTCAGAACCACGCGACCACCTGCATCGCACCCAGGTCGCTCCCCTGCACGCGGCCGGCACTGCGGCGATTCCGCTGCCAGACCCCCTTGATC
>JAEYZV010000660.1 GCA_023427865.1 Acidobacteriota bacterium | reverse complement strand
GGCTAGATTCCTATCACGCGCCGCGCGCCGCTCTGGCGCGCCACGGCGGCCGACTTGAGCAGCCCCTGCAGGTCGAGGCACACCGCATACCGTTCACGTCGCGCCTCGCGGATGGCCCGTGCACCGGTCCGCCGGTCCAGGGAATGGATGCGATCGAGACCGTCCACCAGTTCGAGCAGCGGCACGAACCGCGGGTGTACCAGCCAGCCGATGCGCGCCGACGGATGCGCCTCGCGGAGTGCGGCGACCACGGGAATCGCATGCACGACGTCGCCGAGTGCCCCGAGCCGGACGATGAGGAAGGAGTCCGCCTTCACTTCAGTCTGGCGACGATGTCGCGCGTCGAATGGTCCTTCGGATCGCCGACGATGGCCGTGCGTCCACCGTAAGCCTGCACGATCGCCCGTTCGGGCACGGTGTCGACGGTGTAGTCGGTGCCCTTGCAGTGCACGTCCGGACGAAGCGCCTCGAGCAGCGGACCCACGGTGAGGTCGCCGAACAGCACCACGTAGTCCACGCCACGGAGGCCGTCCACGAGCTCGGCACGTTCGGCCTCGCCGACGATCGGGCGGTCCGTTCCCTTCAACTGCCTCACCGCCGCATCGTCGTTGACGGCGACGACGAGCACGTCGGCTTGATCCGCTGCGCCCTGCAGGTATCGCAGGTGCCCCACGTGAAGGAGGTCGAACACGCCGTTTGCGAGCGCAATCGATCGACCCTCCGCACGATGTGCCGATACTCGTGCAAGCAGATCCTCACGGGAGACGATCATCGGTCGCCCTCGATGGCCGCGCGGAGCTCGTCGTGCCCCACCGTGGCGGTGCCGCGCTTCATCACGACGAGACCGCCTGCGTAGTTGGCCAGCCGTGCCGCGTCCTCCATCGACGCGCCCGCGGCGACCGCCTGCGTCACCGTGGCGATCACCGTATCGCCGGCACCAGTGACGTCGGCGATCTCGTCGGAACCGTGAATCGGGATATGAACCGTCGGGCGATCGGGCTCGAACAGCGCCATGCCGCGGCTTCCACGCGTGACGAGCACCGCCTCCATGCGCGTCTGCTCGAGCACCGCGCGCCCGGCCTTCTCCAGCACCCGCGGGTCGTCGCCGATGCGCACGCCGCGCATTGCCTCGACCTCCGATTCGTTCGGCGTGGAGGCGGTCAGGCCCGTGTAGCGCGACAGGTCGTAGCGCGAATCGAGCAGCACGGGTATGCGGCGACCCTTGCGCGCGCGCAGCGATCGGCGCACGGTGCGCACCAGCGCGGGTGTCACGACGCCGGCACCGTAGTCGGACACCAGGACCGCATCGCAGGTGCGGAGGGCGGCGTTCAGGCGCGTGCCCCAGGCATCGTGTACGGCACGCGAGGCCACGGGCGCGCCCTTGCGGTCGATCCGCACGACCTGCTGCTTGGCCGAATGGATGCCGCCGGCGAGCACGCGCGTCTTCGTCGTGGTCACGTGATCGCGCAGCCGGACGACCCCACGAGCGTCGACCCCTGCCGCCTCGAGCGAGGCGAGGAGCCGCGCGCCCTGATCGTCGCGGCCGACGCAGCCGAACAACTGCGTGCGCGCCCCGAGGGCGGCGACGTTGCTGGCGGCGTTGCCTGCGCCGCCCGGCACGATGTCGGTGGTGTCGTACTCGAGGATCAGCACCGGCGCCTCGCGCGACACACGCGCGACGCGTCCGTAGAGGAACTCGTCGGCCGCGATGTCACCGATGACGACCGTGCGCCGGCCAGCGAGGGCGTCGAGCGTGGCGAGGAGGCGGGACTGCACCGTCATCGCGCGTGCCGGAGGAGCCAGGCAGCGGCTTCCATCAGATCCTCGGCGACGAGGGCGGCCGTAATGCCTTCGATCGGTCGCGCTTCGGCGCTGCGGCCATACCCGGTGCGGACGAGGATGCCGCCGGCCAGTCCGGCGCGTGCCGCGAGCTGCACGTCGCCCCAGCGGTCGCCCACCATCCACGAGCGCGACAGGTCGAGCCCGAGGTCCTCGGCGGCCTTGTGGACCAGAGCGGGACCCGGCTTGCGACAGTCGCAGGTCATCGTCAATTCGGGAATCTGCCCGGCGGGATGGTGCGGGCAGGAGTAGTACGCGTCCACCGGCGCGCCGGCACGCGTCAGCCGCTCCTGCAGCACGTCGTGCGTCCGGCGCACGAACGGCTCGTCGAACAGGCCGAGCGCGATGCCTCCCTGGTTGGTGATCACGACGAGGCGGTACCCGCCGCGCGCAAGGACGCGCAGGGCGTCCACCGTGGAAGGGAACGGGGCGATCCGGTCGAGGCTGTCGAGATAACCGGCCTCCTCGATGAGGGTGCCGTCGCGATCCAGGAAGACCGCGGGAACGAGGGACGACATCGGGAGCATGGTACCGGGAAATGCAGGGTGTGACAGGCGGAATGTCGGCGGCACCCGGCTGGCGATGGCCGCGCGGCGGCTCCACGCTGTAGTACGCTGCCCCACCAATGGTCCTGAACTGGCTCGATTACGCGGTAATTGCCGGTTACGTGCTCGCGCTCACGGCGTTTGGCACCTATTTCGCCCGCTTCCAGCGTTCGACGAAGGACTACTTCCTCACGGGCCGCTCGGTGCCGTGGTGGGCGATCTGCTTCACGGTCGTCGCCACCGAGACGAGCACGATCACCTTCATCGGCGTGCCGGCCGCGGCCTACACCGGCAATATGGCGTTCCTGCAGCTGCCCATCGGCTACGTCGTGGGCCGGATCATCGTCAGCGCCGTGTTCCTGCCGGCGTATTTTCGCGGCGACCTGATGACGTCGTACCAACTGCTCGAGTGGCGGTTCGGACCCGGCGTTCGGGCGGCGGGCGCGGCGATCTTCCTGCTCACGCGCTCGCGCGCCGACGGGATCCGGCTGTTCACGACGGCGCTGGTGATCGCGGTGGTCACCGGCATTCCGGTGCCGTGGACGGTGATCCTGCTCGGCACGGCGATGATCGTCTACACGATGTACGGCGGGTCGGCGGCCGTGATCTGGACCGACGTCGTGCAGATGTTCGTGTACCTCGCCGGCGCGCTCATCATCTTCTTCGCACTGCTCTACGCGATCGAGGGCGGCTGGGAGACGGTGGTGGCCACGGGCAGCGCGGCCGGCAAGTTCGAGATCTTCGACTTCGGGCTCGACTTCTCGACGACGTACACGTTCTGGGCCGGGCTGGTCGGCGGGGTGGCGCTGACGCTCGCGACGCACGGGACCGACCAGTTCCTCGTACAGCGGCTGCTCTCGGCTCCCTCGGCGCGCGACGCGGGACGGGGGCTGATCCTGAGCGGCGTGCTGGTCATGCTGCAGTTCGCGCTGTTCCTCGTGATCGGCGTGATGCTCTACACGTACTACCAGCAGGTCGCGCTGCCGACGCTCGGTCGCGCCGACGAGATCCTGCCGCGCTTCGTCATCTCCACCCTCCCGAGCGGCGTGGCGGGCTTCATCGTCGCCGCGATCGTCGCGGCGGCGCTGTCGCCGTCGATCAATGCGATGGCGGCGACGACCGTGAACGATTTCTACCTGCGGTACGTCAACGAGACGGCCGACGAGCAGACGATGATGCGCGTCTCGCATCGCGCGACGCTGTTCTGGGGCATCGTGCAGCTGATCGTCGCGCTCGGTGCGCAGTGGATGGACCGATCCGTGCTCGATGCCGGCCTGTCCATCCTGTCGCTCACCGCCGGCCCCGTGCTCGGCGCGTTCCTCGTCGGGTTCGCGACGACGCGCGTCAGCGCGGCGGCGATGCTCACCGGCATGGGCGTCGGGCTGCTGGTGCTCGTGTACGTCTGGATGGCCACGCCGATTGCCTGGACGTGGTACGCGTTCATCGGCTCGGCCGTGACCGCCCTCACGGCACTCGCCGCCAGCCTCGTCCTGCCGAACCGCAGGCCGCTTGCATGAACATCCCGGTGT
>JAEYZV010000621.1 GCA_023427865.1 Acidobacteriota bacterium | reverse complement strand
CGACGGGAGACCGCGGTCGCGGCGCACCTCGGGGGGAAGCGGGTCCGGGATGGTGTCGGGCAGGCGCTCGAGCGCGCGCGCGACGAGATCGCGCTGCAGCTTCGGCGTCAGCGGTCCCACCCGCTCGTACACCGGCACGATGCGGCCGGTGTGCACGCTGCTGCCCTCCTCCACGTCCTCCAGGTCGACGAACTCGTACTGCGGACTCTGGAGCTGCGCGCCCTGGCTGTTCCACTCCACCTTGCCGTGCAGCACCACCTGCTGGCCCGGCCTGAAGACCTGCGCGAGGAAGCGCTGGTTGAAGAACACGGCGCGGGCCGAGCCCGTGGCGTCGCGCACGGTGACCTCGAACACGGTGAAGCGGGGGCGACGCGTCGGCTTGAGTTCCGCGTCGACGACCTCGCCGGCGATCGTGGCCGTACCCGGCCGCAGTTTCGCGATGGGGACGATGTGGCCGCGGTCCTCGTACCGGAGCGGGAAGCGCAGGAGCAGGTCCTCGATCGTCCGCAGGCCCGCGGATGCGAGCGCTGCCGCGCGCGTCGGCCCGACACCGGGCAGCGCCCCGAGCGGCGCGTCGAGCGATGCGGCCGCGGTCACTGCAGGACGATCACCTGTCCCGGCTCGACACGGATCTCGCGAATCGCGGAGGGCAGGTCGAAGGGCGAGTCGAGATCGACCTCGTACTGGCGCACGAGCTGCGACACGACCGCCACCGGCAGCGGAATTCCGCCGAGCTCGGCCGACTCGAGGCGGAACGTCCCGCTGCCGTTCTCGGTGACGAGTCGACCGGCGACCTTTGCGGGCAGGCTGCCCCGCAGCAGACGAAACGGATCGAACGCGTCGGTCGGCGGCCGGCTGGCGTTCATCGCGTCGAGGTCGATCGTGGCCGTGGCACTGAGGAGGTTGTCGCCGTGGATGCGGAGCGTGGGCGCGACGATGCCCGGCGGGATCTCGGCACGCAGGTGGTGCTCGAGGTACGCATTCACCTCGCCTTCCTCGATCACGGTGCTCTGCGTCTCGAGCCGTGGAATCGCACCGAACCGGACGATCGCCTCGAGCTTCTGCTGCATGCGATCGGCCGGCGCGCTGCCGTTCTGTGCGGCTGCGGCGGCGCGCGGCACGAAGAACGTCGACAGCGGATGCGCCCCGCCACTGAGCGTCAGGGCGAACAACCCGAGCACGGCCACCGAGGCCCCACGAAGCGATTTCAGCGGCGTCGTCATCGATCCCACTGAGCGTTTGGAGTCTAGCACCGGCGATTTGGTCGGGCGGCTTGACTTTCGCTTTTTATTTGCATTACGCTCCTCTCGCGTCGGCCCAGTGCCGGGTCGTCGCGTGCCGCTCGCCTCCCGGGAGAAGCCATCGTGCAGCCGCTCACGAAACGTCAGCGCGAGATCCTCGACTACCTCAACGACTTCATCCAGCAGCACGGATATGCGCCGAGCCTCGAGGAAGTCGGGCGTCGCTTCGGGCTCTCGTCGCTCGCCACCGTGCACAAGCACCTGACGAACCTCCAGGACAAGGGGTTCATCAAGCGCGCGTGGAACCGCAGCCGCTCGGTCGAGCTGATACCCGCCCGCATCGGCGGCCGTGCACTCGAGCTGCCGCTGCTCGGCTACGTCGCCGCGGGCCGCCCCATCGAGGCCATCACCAGCAGCGAGACGATCACCGTACCCGAGGCGCTCGTCGGCAAGCGCGACACGTACGTGCTGCGGGTCAAGGGCGACTCGATGATCGACGAGCAGATCCGCGACGGCGACTTCGTCATCGTCGAGGATCGGAAGACGGCCAGCAACGGCGAGATGGTGATCGCCCTGCTCGAGGGCTCCGACGTCACGTTGAAGAAGTTCTACCGCGAGCAGGACCAGGTGCGGCTGCAGCCAGCCAACCCGACGATGATGCCGATCGTGGTGCCGGCGGCGGAGGTGCAGGTCCAGGGGGTCGTGATCGGCGTGATGCGGCGATACTGACGGCCATGAGCCAGACGCCCGAGTCCCGCCAGATCAACTTCACGATCGTCCCCGCCGACACCCCGGAGGTGGGACGCGTGTACGCGAACTTCTGCGCGGTTGCCAATACGCCCTTCGATTTCACCCTGACGTTCTGCGAAGTGCAGCCCCTCTCGCCCCGGGACGTGCAGGCGGCCGAGCGCGACCACGTCGTGTCGGCGCCAGTGAAGGCACGCATCGTCGTGCCGGTGCCGTTCATCCCGACGATGATTGCCGCGCTGCAGGAGCATCTGCGGGCGTTCAGCGAATCGCAGAAGCAGGGTGCCCCCGGCTGGTCGGGCGATCCGATTCACTAGTCTTGTAGGCCGCCGGCAGGGCCCGCTCTCCAGCGGGCCGCCCTAGATTTGACGCCTCGGCGAGGCTGCCGGAGATGGACGCCTCGGCGAGGCGTCCCTACCGGATCGAGGTCTGTCAGACGTGAGGGATGAAGGACGTCGACAGCACACGATGGCGATGCTGCTCTCTCTCTGGCTGCCGGACTTCGTGGTCGACGTCGAGCGACGGTGGGAGGGCCTCTCCCCCGAGGTCCCCCTCATCATCGGCGGCGCAGCCGACAGTGCGGGGCAGGTGGTGGCCGCCTGCCGCGTCGCGCGCGCCGCGGGTGTCCGCGCCGGGGTCTCCCTGCGCGACGCCGCGCGCATGCTCCCGAACGCGCGCTTCGTTCCGGGCATTCTCGACAGGTACGCGGAGGCGGCGTCCACGCTCGACGAACTCGTGCGTCGCTGGTGCGCGGAGGTCGACTGGGTCTCGATCGACCGTGCCGTCGTTCCCGCCAGCGCGGTGACGCGAGGAACACTCGCGGCGGCCGCAGACGCCATGCAGCGCACCATCCGGGACGAGCTGGGGCTTTCATCGGCCGTCGGCATCGCCGAAACCGAAGTGGCTGCCGCCGTCGCGGCGACGCTCGTATCACCGTCTGGGCTGCTGCAGGTGTTGCCGGGGTACGACGCCAGGTTCCTTGCGCCGCTCGACGTGCAGTGGCTGCCCGGGTTGTCGGCGGCCGCGCGCGAGCGCCTCACGGCCCGCGGGGTCGCGACCATCGGCGCGCTCGCGAGCCTGGCACCGCACGAGGCCGAATCGGTCCTGGGCACGGGGTGGGCCGCGGTCTGGCGAGCGGCACGCGCCGAGGATCCGCGGGCCCTCGCGAGTACGACGCTGCCGCGCAGCCTGACGCGCGCCATGCCGCTCGGGACGCCGGTGACCTCCGAGGACGTGCAGCTCGCGGCCGAGCACCTTGCCGATCAGCTCGCGCAACGACTCACGCAGATCGGCGCGTTCGCGCACGCCGTCACGGTGCGCGTGATGGGCCGCGACCAGCGGTTCCGCAGCCGTGGCCTGACGTTGCGCGAGGCGGCGCGTCACCGCGCCGACCTGGCGCCCGTCGCGCGAACGCTGGCGGCGCGGCTCTGGAAGTTCGGCGATCCTCCCGCGCGCGTCAGCGTCGTCGCGCAGGGGCTGACGGCCGATGGCCCGCAGCTGAGTCTCTTCGATCTGTCGTCAGCCGCGGCGTCCACCGCGTCTGGTACCCGCAGGCTGGATGGCCTGCGCACCGCG
>JAEYZV010000611.1 GCA_023427865.1 Acidobacteriota bacterium | reverse complement strand
GCTGCGCGCCCACGCGCCCGCCGCGACGGTGCTGGCCGTGCCGGCCGACCTGCGGACGGGCGCCGAGATCGCCGCCTGGCACGGGGCGACGATGGAGCGATTCGGAGGCGTGGACCTGCTCTTCGTGAACACGGGCGGCCCGCCCCCGGGCGCGGCGCTGTCCTTCGACGACGACGCGTGGCAGGGCGCCGTCGACCTGCTGCTCCTCAGCGCCGTCCGGATGGTGCGCCTCGCGGCGCCGGTCATGGCGACGCGGGGCGGCGGCAGCATCCTGATGACGACCTCGTCGGCGGTGAAGGAGCCGATTGGCAACCTGGCGCTTTCCAATGTTGTGCGCGCGAGCGTGGCGGCGCTCGTCAAGACGCTCGCCAACGAACTCGCGCCGCAGAAGATCCGTGTCAACAACCTCGTGCCGGGCCGCATCGACACGGACCGCGTCCGCGAACTCGACGAGGGCCGCGCGCACGCGGCCGGCCTTCCGCTCGACGAGCAGCGCCGGCGCATGGAGGCGACGATCCCGCTGGGTCGCTACGGGGCACCCGACGAGTTCGGGAAGGCGGCGGCGTTCCTGCTGTCGGATGCGTCGGCGTACACGACCGGGGCGCTGCTCCAGGTGGCCGGCGGCATGATGAAGGGCGTCTGGTAAGGACACACGGACATGCACCCGGTGCGCCGCCTCCTGCTGGCCGCCTCCGAGAACGCCTGGATGCGCGCCAACGCCACCCGCCTGCCGGTGTTCCGCAGGGCGGTGACGCGCTTCATGCCGGGCGAGCGCCTCGAGGACGCCCTCGGCGCCGCCCAGACGCTGCGCCAGCAGGACGGCATCGCCGTCATCCTGACGCGGCTCGGCGAGAACGTCACCGAGCCCGCCGGCGCGGACGCCGTGGCCGCGCACTACCTCGACGCCAACGACCACATCGAACAGCGCCAGCTCGATGCCCAGCTCTCCGTCAAGCTGACGCAGCTCGGGCTCGACGTCGACCCGGTGCGCTGCCGGGAGCACGTCACGCGCCTCGCGGAGCGCGCAGGACGACGCGGCGCGATGCTGTGGATCGACATGGAACAGCACCGCTACGTCGATGCCACGCTGGCGCTCTACCACGAGGTCGTCACGGCACACCGCAACGTGGGCGTGTGCCTGCAGTCGTACCTGCACCGCACCGCCGGCGACCTGCAGGACGTCATCGGTGCCGGCGGCGCCGTACGCCTCGTGAAGGGCGCGTATCGCGAGCCCGCATCGGTGGCGCACCCGAGGAAGATCGACGTCGATGCGAGCTACCTGGCGCTGGCGCGGACGATGGTCGACGCGGCGCGGCAGGCCAACGGCTTCCGCGCGGTGTTCGGCACGCACGACGTCACGCTCATCGACGCCATCCAGCAGTACGCCCGCGCCACGGGCAGCGCGCAGCAGGCCTGCGAGTTCGCGCTGCTCTACGGCATCAAGCGCGGCGTACAGCAGCACCTGTCGCGCGACGGCTACCGCGTGCGGGTGCTCATCAGCTATGGGGAGGCCTGGTTTCCCTGGTACATGCGTCGCCTCGCCGAGCGCCCGGCAAACATCCTGTTCGTCGCCCGCGCGATGATGAGCCGGGCGGGTCACTGACCGTCGGGCAGGGCCCGACGGCTACGAACCGCCGCACAGTCCTCGCGTGTGTACCTGGCGTCGCCATTCCGGCACCGGCTCGGCTCCCGCGCGACGGTTACGAACCGCCGCACGGTCCTCGCGTGTGTACCTGGCGTCGCCACTCCGGCAACGGTGCCCCCTCGCCGCGCACGCTGTAGGCTGGTGCCGTGAAGATCGACAGTCACCAGCACCTCTGGCGCTTCGACCCCGTCGAGTACGGATGGATCGGCGCCGACGCCGCGCCGTTGCGGCGCGACTACGGACACGCCGACATCGCGCGGGAACTCGACGCCGCTGGACTCGACGCGTCCGTGGCCGTACAGGCGCGGCAGACGCTCGCGGAGAACGACTTCCTGCTCACCGAAGCCGACAGATCGCGCGGACGCATCGTCGGTGTCGTGGGCTGGGTGAATCTCGAGGCCGAGGACGCGGGCGACGTGCTCGCGCGCTACGCCGCGCGTCCCCGTTTCGCCGGTGTGCGGCACGTCGTGCAGGCCGAAGCCGACCCGGAGTTCCTGCAGCGGCCCGCGTTCAACCGCGGCGTGTCGCTGCTGCGGGCGCACGGCCTGGCCTACGACGTGCTGATCCACGCGCGACAGCTGCCCGCCGCGATGCGCTTCGTCGACCGTCACCCGTCGCAGCCGTTCGTGCTCGATCACATCGCCAAGCCGACGATCGCCAGGGAACGCTTCGACGAGGCGTGGGCGCGGGACTTCCGGGAGATCGCCAAGCGTCCGCACGTGACATGCAAGCTGTCTGGCGTGGTCACGGAGGTGCGCGACGCGGCGTGGAGCGTTGATGTGGTCCGACCCTACATCGATCTGGCGCTCGAGGTGTTCGGCCCCGCCCGGCTGATGTTCGGCAGCGACTGGCCCGTGTGCCGCTTGCGCACCGAGTACGCCGACTGGGCGGGCGTCGTCCGCACGTTCAGCGACACGTGGTCGGCACCGGAACGGGACGCGTTCTGGGGCGGCAACGCGGCGCGCGTCTACCGGGTGGGGTGAGCAGGGATCCCGGAACCGAGGGGAGGGGAGTTCGGGAGGCCCCACTCACGTGGTCATGCCCGGATGCCGACTTACCGGACAAAGGACACAGACGTGCCTCGGTCCCGGCGTGGGGTCACCAGGACCCTCCTCGTGCTGCTCGCGCTCGCGGCTTCCGGCTGCGGCGACCTCCCGCGTCCTGCGGCGGACGGGCCGCGCCGCGTCCGCATCGCGGAGGTCGAGCCGGTCGCGACTCGGGCCAACGACGGACCGCTCGAAGTCGCGGGTACGGTGACCTACGCCGATCCGGGGTGGCAACTGTTCCTGCTGACTGACAACTCCGGCGTGCTGCGGGTGCGGCCCGGTGCCCTTGGAGAGCATTTCCGCCCCGGAGCCCGCCTGCACCTCCGTGGGCACGTGCAGGCCGACGAGGGCGGCGCACTCCTGGTCGCCGACGAGCTCGTCGAGGCTGACGCCGCCCAGCCGGGTGGGGCGATCCAGATTACCGGCACGGCCCTCGCCGCCGGCCACTACGACGGCAGGCGGGTCGCCATCGAGGGCATCGTCAGGGCGGCACGCATGGACCGCGCGCGCCTGCGGCTCGTCGTGTCGACCGCCGATCGCCCGATCACCGTGTGGGTGCGTCAGGGATCGGTTTCAGACGCCGCGGGCTTCCTGCACCAACGCCTCACGATTGCCGGGGTCCCCATGCGCCACACGCAAGAGGCCCGGCGCCGCGGCGCGTCCGAGCTGCTCGTGGACGGCATCCCCGATCTCCTGCGCACCGCCGCCGGACAGGGGGCGGGCGGGGTGCCCGACACAGCGCCCGGCATCACCTACCGCGACGCAGCGACCCTCCGGGCCGAGACGCGGGCCGCCGGGCTCCTGGGGCGTCCAGTGACCCTGCGCGGCGTCGTCACCTACCACGACCCGGCGTGGCAGTTGCTGTTCCTGCAGGACGGGACGGCCGGCATCTTCGTCGATCTGCACGGCGAGAATCCCGGTGTGGCTGCGGGCGACGCCATCGAGTTGTACGGCCTGAGCAGCCCGGGCGACTTCGCGCCGTCGGTCATCTACAAATCCGCCCGACGGCTCGGTCGGGCTCCGTGGCCAGAGCCGGCGGCGGCGCGGCTGCCGCAACTCGCGGCCGGGCTGCTCGACTCGCAGTGGGTCGAGGTCTCGGGCATCGTGCGACGGCTCCGGACCGATCAGCAACGGCATCTCACCCTCATCGTCGACGCCGACGGGACGCGCCTGGAGGCGCAGGTGCCTTCGTTCAGCGGCGCTCCGCCGATGCACCTCGTGGACGCGCGCGTCCGGATTCGCGCG
>JAEYZV010000082.1 GCA_023427865.1 Acidobacteriota bacterium | reverse complement strand
CGTCGTCGAGCGAGCGACCACCGCTCTGGATGCTGACAGGCGGGCCGCTGCGCTGCAGGCGCTGACCGACCGGGCGCGACATGCGCCGGTTGCAGCGGCACCACCCGCGACGACTCCCCGCAAGTGGTTCAGATCTCGCGCCCTTCTCGCAGGCGCGGCAGTCACGGGCACGGCGATCGCCGCGGTGTCCGGTAACTACGCACTTACTAGATTGGGACATGGCACGACCTCCGTCGGCGCGACGTCGCCCGGTACGGCCGAGCATGTGGCACGGCGCGTGCAACACGGGGTGGCGTCGGCAACGGCATACGTGACGGAGGCGCTGCAAGGCTCTCCGTCAGTCGCCGTCGGACGCGGTGCAGATCGTCACTTGGCGGTCGTGCCGCTTCGGCGCTCGAAGCCTCGGGCGCGCAGCGACGAGAGCATGGAGGCTCTCGACGCAGCAGCCGGGCAGGCGACGACGGCACCGTCGATCGCGCCCACCGAGGACGAGCCTGCTGCCGACCGGGAACCGCCATCCCAGGATGGCCCGTTGCACGCACCAACCGCCGCTCCCCACGGTGTGTACAGTGCAGCGCATCCCGAAGTGGTTCCGCCCGCTCTCGTGCGGGCACAGATGCCGGAGAGTCCGATCGGCGGCGTGCCGATCGCCAGGTCCGGTGTGCTCGAACTCGTGGTCGGTGACGACGGCCTGGTACGCAGCGCGAAGCTCGTACCGCAGGCGAGTCGTCTTCACGACCGGATGATGGTGTCGGCCGCCAAGACGTGGCGGTTCACGCCGGCGACGCGCAACGGCGAAGCGGTGCCGTATCGGCTGCAGATGCCGATCACGTGGTGAAGGCGCACTTCCTGGTCCCGCTGCTTCGACAGCCGGACGCGTGCTGGCGCCTCGTGAACGGCCGGACCGGGCAGGCGGTGGCAACGAGGCTGCTCACCGCGTTCGACTCGGCGTCGCGCCGTGAGGGTCTGCTGAAGCAGGCGGAGTGGCCGCAGGGTTCGGCGCTGATCATCGCGCCCTGCCAGGCGGTGCACACGGTCGGAATGAGGTTCACGATCGACGTGGTGTTCGTCGATCGGGCGGGCGAGGTCGTGAAGGTGCGCGAGCGGGTGCGTCCGCTTCGTGCGACGGGAGCGCTGAGAGCGTTCGCCACGATCGAGTTGCCGGCCGGCAGCCTGGACGGTGCGTTACGTCCGGGCGACACCCTGGCGCTGGTCGCCAGCGAGTAGGCGGTCTGCGGCCAGGCCGCACGACACAACGGTCAGGCGCCGCGCGGTGCGGCACCTGGAACTTCGCTCCACGTGTGCGTACGGGAGCGACGAGCTACGCGGCCATGGGGGACGTGTGGCGCAGTGCCCGACCGCTCATCCCAGCGGCGGCACCCCCGATTACAGGGGGAGGAGTCAGGACAATGAAGCAGCTTCTCATCTCGCTCGTTCGTGACGACCAGGGCCAGGACCTCATCGAGTACGCGCTGCTCGCAGGGTTCATCTCGCTCGCCAGTGTTCTCGCAATCACGTCTGTCGGCACAGCTCTGCAGGGCCTCTACAACAATACGGCGACTCAGGTCAACCTCGCGGCGGGAAGCTAACGACACACACGGTCCATGCACAGGAGAGAGTGACTCTCTCCTGTGCGTCATGCTCTCGGCAAGGGCGCCGAAAGGTCGCGCATGCTGCACAGGCTCTGGACGGATCGGCAAGGGCAGGATCTGATCGAGTACGGGTTGCTGGCCACGCTTGTGTCGCTCGCTGTCTTTGCGGCGGTCCTCACGCTGGGTCAGAGCATCGTGTCCTTCTACGATACCAAGGTCGCAATGCCGTGGTGATGAACCTGTTCGTCCGGTTGGCGCGGGACGAGCGTGGCCAGGACTTGCTCGAGTATGCATTGCTCACGGCATTCATCGGGTTTGCCGGGATGGCGGCCTGGACGGCCTTGCAAGGCAGCCTTGGCGCCATGTACGCGGCGCGCGACGCTGGCACGCAGTCGATCTGGCTCACGCCCGATCCCCAATCGACCCCCTGACATGTCTCCATTCGCTTGGGCAGCACTGGCTGTCGGACTCCTCGCAAGCATCACCGACCTGCGCACCAGGCGAATTCCCAACGCATTGACGCTGGGCGCAGCGGTCGCTGCTCTCGTGATGCGTGGCTCGCTGGATGGCACGGCTGGCGTCTTTTGGGGGCTGCTCGGCTGGCTCGTGGGTCTCGTGCTGTTGCTGCCGCTATTCGCGTTGCGCGGCCTCGGCGGAGGCGACGTGAAGCTGATGGCGGCCTTCGGTGCGTTCGTAGGTCCGTACAGCGTGCTGTGGGCGACGCTGCTCGGCACCATTGCCGGCGGCGTCTTCTCGGTCGTGCTGGCGACGTGGCATGGCGCATGGCGCCGTACGTTAGCGAACCTCGGCCTCCTGGTCACGCACTGGCGCGTGGCAGGACCAGTTGCGATGAGCGGCCTGACGCTCGAGGATTCGCGCAGCCTGCGCCTGGCGTATGCGGTTCCGCTTACGTGTGGATTGGGGGTGGCGCTATGGCTCGGCAAGTGAACCCACGCAGGCTGCACAACGAGAGGGGCGCCGAGCTCATCGAGTTCGCCTTCGTCCTCCCGGTCCTCCTGCTCATCTTCGCCGGCATCGTCGACTTCGGGTTCCTGATGCAGCGGTACGAAGTGGTCACGAACGCCGCACGCGAGGGTGCACGCATCGCGTCGCTGCCCAATTACACCGCCGCCGACGTGACGGCGCGCGTGAACGCATATCTCGAGCCGGGGATCGGGCCCGGCGCGCGTGCTCTCGCGACGACAACGACGAACGACGTGTCGGTGACAGTGGGGGCGGGTCCCGCAC
>JAEYZV010000558.1 GCA_023427865.1 Acidobacteriota bacterium | reverse complement strand
GCGGCTCCCGGGGGGCGCCCCGGGGGGCGGGGCCCGCCAGCGCCAGGTACCGCTCACGCAGATGCCGCCGTCGGTCGTCCAGGCGGTGCTGGCCATCGAGGACCGGCGGTTCTACTCGCACCCGGGCGTCGACATCATCCGGACCGCGGGCGCGGTGGTGACGAACCTGCGCGGCGACAAGCCGTATCTGGTCGGCGGCTCGACCCTCACCCAGCAGCTGGTGAAGAACTCGTTCCTGACGCCGGAGAAGACCTACACGCGGAAGATCCGCGAACAGGTGATGTCGGTCGTCCTCGAACGACGGCTCACGAAGGACCAGATCCTCGAGTTGTATCTTAACGACGTGTACCTCGGGCAGCGCGGCTCGTTCTCGGTGCACGGCGTCGCCGAGGCCGCACACCTGATCTTCGGCAAGGACATCAGCAACATCACGCTCGCCGAGGCTGCAACGCTTGCCGGCGTCATCCAGTCGCCGGCCGCCCATTCGCCGACGCGCAATCCCGAACGCGCGAAATCGCGCCGGAACGTCGTGCTGCAGGCGATGGCCGATGCGGGGTACGTCAGCGCCGCGGCGGCTGCCAGTGCCATGCGCGAGCCGCTGGTCACGGCGGCCGGCAGCGTGGACGCCGAGGCCCCGTACTTCGTCGACTACGTCGAGCAGCTCGTGAGCGATCGGGTCGAGCTGCGCGCGTCGGCCACGCGCATCGCGGTGCACACGACCCTCGACCTGCACCTGCAGCGCCTCGCGCAGGACGTCGTGTCGAAGGGCATCGCCGACATCGAGGCGCGCTTCGCCAAGCGGCGACAGCGCCGGTCCGCCATGCAGGCGGCGCTCGTGGCGCTCGACCCGCGCACGGGCGAGATCCTGGCGATGGTCGGTGGCCGGTCGTACCAGCGTTCGCAGTACAACCGCGCGACGACGGCGAAGCGGCAGCCGGGGTCGACCTTCAAGCCGTTCGTGTTCCTGGCGGCCTTCGAGCTGGCGCTGCGCGAGGGCCGCTCGGACCTCACGCCCGCGACGCTCGTCGCCGACGAACCCGCGACGTTCTTCTCCAACGAGCAGGAGTGGACGCCACGCAACTACGACGGCGAATACGACGGGCCGATCACCGCACGGGCCGCGCTCGCCCGCTCACGCAATCTGGCGACCATCCAGATGGCCGAGATGACGGGCTACCAGCACATCGCCTCGCTCTGGCGCCAGGTGAAACCCGGCTTCCACGCGCAGGCGTACCCGTCGATCACGCTCGGTGTCTTCGAGGCGACGCCCCTGGACCTGGCCGAGGCTTACACGGTGTTCCCGAATCTCGGCGAGGTGCGCCCGTTGCGCGCCGTCACGCGCATCGAGATGGACAGCGGCGTGCTGCCGCTGCCCGACATGGGACGCCCGCGGCGCGTGGCACAGCCGGCCCCCACCTTCCTCGTGACCAACATGCTGCGCAGCGTGCTGAACGAGGGCACCGGCGCCAGCGCCCGGGGGGCCGGGTTCGCGCTCGACGCCGCCGGCAAGAGCGGGACCACCAACGACCTGCGCGACGCCTGGTTCGTGGGGTACACACCGGAACTGCTGACGGTGGTCTGGGTCGGACTCGACGACAACACGCCGGTGGGGCTGAGCGGGTCGCAGGCAGCGCTGCCCATGTGGACGGCCTTCATGAAGCGCGCCCTCGCCGGCCACGCCAATCAGCCATTCCAGGTGCCCGACGGGATCACGTTCGCCGAGATCGACAAGGACACGGGTCACCGCGCCGGGCCGTTCTGCGAGCGCGTCTTCAGCGAAGCCTTCCTGGCCGGGACCGAACCGCAGACGCTCTGCTACACGCACCTGGGCGTGCCCGCCGGCAGCCTGACGCACATGCCCAGCCTCGCCCAGGTTCCCACCGCCGGGGTAGTGCCGTGAAAAGGCAAAAGTCTCAAGTCTGAAGTCGAAAGGAAAGTCAGAAGGGGTAGGTCCGAAGGTCCCCATTCCGACGAAGGTCCCCCTTCCGACTTGTGCCTTTCGACGTTCCTTCAGACTTCTGACTTCAGACTTCTGACTTTCCGATATACTGGTCCGTCAACTCCCTCGAGGTTCTCCTTGAAGTACGCCGTCCCCGTCCTCCTCGCCCTGTCACTGGGCGTCGCCTGCAACCGCACCGAGACCAACGCCGCCGAGGCCGCCGACAAGGCGGGTGCCGCGACGACGTCGCAGACCGGTACCTCCGCCCAGCCGGGCCAGCCCGCCACTGACGGGACACCGCAGGCCGAGCCGGCCAAGGCGCCGGTCGCGCCAGTGCCCGACGTCCTGCCCGCCGTCGTGGCGCGCGTGAACGGCGTGGAGATTCCCGCCGCCGAGCTCGAGAAGGCCGTCCGCAACCTGGAGGCCAACGTCGGCCAGCAGATTCCGGCCGAGCGCCGCAGCGAGATCTACCGCGGCATCCTCGACCAGCTCGTCGACCAACGCCTGCTCGAGCAGGAAGCGGCGGCACGCAGCATCAAGGCCACCGACGCGGAGGTCAACGCCGGCATCGAGCAGATGAAGCAGCAGGCGCCAAACGCCGAGGCCTTTGCCAAGGCGCTCGCGTCCCGCAAGATGACCGAAGCCGACCTGCGGTCCGAAGCGCGTCAGCGCCTCACGGTGGACAAGCTCCTGACGGCCGAGGTCGAGCCGAAGGCTGCCGTCACCGAGGCCGACATCGCCGACTTCTACAAGAAGAATCCGCAGTTCTTCATGCAGCCCGAGGCCGTGCGCGCCAGCCACATCCTCATCAAGGCCGACAGCGCCGAGGCCAAGGCCGCCGCAAAGGCCAAGGCCGACGACCTGCTGCGTCAGATCAAGGGCGGCGCCGACTTCGCAGCACTGGCCAAGGAGCACTCCAACGACGGCAGCGCGGCGAGCGGCGGCGATCTCGGCTTCTTCCCGCGCGGCCAGATGGTCAAGCCGTTCGAGGACGCCGCGTTCGCGCTCAAGCCGGGCGAGGTCAGCAACGTCGTCGAATCGGAGTTCGGCTACCACATCATCAAGGCCGCCGAGCACCGCAGCGCCCGTACGGTGCCGCTGGCCGAAGTCAGCGACCGGATCGCCCAGGCCCTTCGCCAGCAGAAGCAGCAGCAGCTCGCCCAGGAGTTCGTGCAGTCACTGAAGGGCAAGGCCAAGGTCGAGATCCTGATGTGACGCCCAGCCTGTTCGGAGCCCTCGACGCGTCGCTCGCGCGCGGCGAGGCGGTGGCCCTCGTCACCATCGTCCGCGCGCAGGGCTCCACGCCCCAGCGCGTCGGTGCCCGGATGCTCGTCTACGAGGACGGGCACACGCTCGGCACCATCGGCGGCGGCTGTTACGAACAGGACGCGTGCGGCAAGGCCCGGCTGGCGCTCCAGACCGGGCGCCCCACGCTCGCCCACTACGATCTCAACGACGATTTCGCCGAGGAACAGGGCCTGATCTGCGGAGGGCAGATGGACGTGTTCATCGATCCGATCGCGCCCACGCCACGGGTCTGCATCGTCGGTGCCGGGCATGTGGGGTACCACACGGCGCAGTTGGCAGCCAACGTCGGATTCCGCGTCGTTGTCGTCGACGACCGCGCCTCCTTTGCCGATCCCGCGCGCTTCCCCACCGCCGAGCGCGTCGATGTCGCAGACATCCCCGAGTGGCTCCGGACCGCGGACATCTCGCCGCGCGACTATCTCGTCATCGTCACGCGTGGACATCGGGAGGACCTCGACGCGCTGCGTGCCGCGCTCTCGCGCGACACGGCGTACGTCGGGCTGATTGGCAGCAAGGCCAAGATCGCGCGCCTGTATGCGAGGCTCGGCGCCGAGGGCGACGACACCGCGAGGATGACGCGCGTCCACGCGCCCATCGGTCTCGATCTCGGCGCGGTCACACCCGAGGAGATCGCCGTGAGCATCGTCGCCGAGTTGATCGCGCATCGCCGCGGTCGGCTCCGTGACCGCTCCGATGCACACGACGACGATGCCGGGCGGGCGGCGCAGCCGCTGCAGTGGCTGCCTCCCTCGGTCCGCTGAGTCCGGTCGCCGTGGAGGTCCGGCCGCCACGGCGAGATCGGCTCGTGGGCGTCGTCCTTCGGGTCGCCCGGCGTGATCTATCCTCCCGGACATGACCGGCTTCGGACGCCGCCTGCTCGCCGAGTTCCCGCTCGACCCGGCCGTCACCTACCTCAATCACGGCACCGTCGGCGTGACGCCGCGACGCGTGCTTGCCGCACAGCAGGCCATCCGTGACGAGATCGAACGACAGCCGAGCCGATTCCTGCTGCGCGAGTTGACGGCGCCCGCCACGTCGGTGGGACAGCCACGCACCGAACGTCCGCGGCTGCGAGTCGCGGCCGATCACGTCGGGGCGTTCCTCGGCGCGCGTGGTGACGACATCGTGTTCGTCGACAACGTCACGACGGCGGCCAACGCCGTGCTGCGTTCGTTCCCGTTCGAGCCCGACGACGAAGTCCTGGTCACCGACCTCGGCTACGGCGGGGTGACCAACGCCGCGCGCTTCGCCGCACGCGAAAAGGGAGCCGCCGTCCGGACCGTGACGATGCCATGGCCGTTCAGGGCCGACGCGCTGGCCGACGCCATCGTCGAGGCCGCCGGTCCACGCACGCGGCTCGCGGTCGTCGATCACGTCACGGCCGAGAGCGCGCTGGTGCTGCCGCTCGCCGACATCGCGGCGCGCCTGCGCGCCCGCGGCGTGGCGGTGATGGCCGATGGCGCGCATGCGCCGGGCGCCATTCCGTTCCGCATCGACGACCTCGGCGTCGACTGGTACGTCGCCAACCTGCACAAGTGGATGTGGGTGCCTCGCAGCAGCGGCATCCTGTGGGCGGCGCCCGATCGCCAGGCGTCATGGCTGCATCCCGCCGTGATCTCGTGGGGACTCGACGCGACCTTCACCACGGCGTTCGATCTGCCCGGAACGCGCGACCCCTCGCCACACCTCGCGGCCACGGCGGCGATTGCACTGTTCCGCGAGTGGAACGTCGAGGCGATCCAGCGGTACAACCACGATCTCGCATGGCGTGCAGCCCATCACCTCGCGGCGCGATGGGACACCGGGTTCGACACGCCCGAAGCGCTGATCGGGCCGATGGCGACCGTCACGTTGCCGCAGGCGCTCGGGTCGACCCGCGAGGACGCGCAACGCGTGCGCGATGCGCTCCTGTTCGAGCACGGCATCGAAGTGCCCGTGCATGCCTACCGCGGCCAACTGCGGGCGCGGGTCTCGGCGCAGGTCTACAACGACATGGAGGACATCGAGCGCCTCGCCGCCGCCGTGCTGTCCTCACTCCCCTGACGTGCCCATGTCCTCCTACGTCCTCCACGGCGCGCGCGTGCTGACCATGAACGACGCCTTCGACATCGTCGAGGGTCCGGTCGTCGTGCGCGAGGGACGGATCGCGCAGGTCGGCGGCACGGCTCCAGACGATCTGCCTGCCATCGACGTCGGCGGCTGCCTGCTCCTTCCGGGCTTCGTCCAGACGCATCTCCACCTCTGCCAGACGCTGTTTCGGGGCGCCGCTGACGACCTCGCGCTGCTCCGCTGGCTCCGGGAGCGCGTATGGCCGATGGAAGCAGCGCACGACGCCGCGTCCCTGCGCGTGAGCACGGAACTGGCCGTCTACGAACTGCTTCGCACCGGCACCACCGCGGTGCTCACCATGGAGACGGTCCACGGCACCGACGTCGTGCTCGAGGCGCTCGCGGCAAGCGGCATCCGGGCCACGGTCGGCAAGTGCCTCATGGACCGCGACGATGCGGCGCCGGCGCGGTTGAAGCAGCCCGTACGGCCGGCGATCGACGAGGCGCTCGCGCTCCATGCCGCCTGGCACGGTGCGGCAGGCGGTCGGCTCCGCGTGGCGCTCGCGCCGCGCTTTGCCGTCTCGTGCTCGCGCGAACTCCTCGAGGCCACCGCCGCGGCGTCGAAAACGCACGACATGCTCGTTCACACGCATGCGTCCGAGCAGCGCGACGAAATCGACGTCGTCCGCGCCATCGCCGGCATGAGCAACCTCGCCTACCTCGCCGACGCCGGCCTGGCGACGCCCAGGTTGTGCGCGGCGCACTGCGTGTGGGTCGACGACGCAGAACAGGCGTTGCTGGCCGACCACGACGTCAAGGTGCTGCACTGTCCCGGCAGCAACCTCAAACTCGGGTCTGGACTGGCGCCGGTGACCGAGATGCGGGCCCGCGGCATCACGGTGTCGCTCGGCGCCGACGGCGCGGCGTGCAACAACCGTCTCGACATGTTCGACGAGATGCGTCTTGCCGCGACGCTCCAGAGCGTGCGCCTCGGCCCCGGAGCCCTCCCGGCCCGCGACGTGGTGTGGATGGCCACGCGTGCAGGCGCGCGCACATTGGGGCTGGACCACGACATCGGGCAGATCACCCCGGGGCGGCGCGCCGATCTGGTCGCCGTCGACATCAGCGGCCCTGCGACCGCCCCGGGCGCCGATCCGTATTCCACTCTCGTCTATGCCTGTCGCGGCACGGACGTGCGCCTCACCATCGTGGACGGCGAGGTGCTCGTGCGAGACGGCACGGTCCTGCGCGTGGACGCGGCAGGGCTTGCGGCCGAAGCCCGGGTCCAGCACGTCAGGCTGCTCGGGCGTGCAGCGCTGGCGTGAGGTCGTATGCCGCCGATTGCCCGTATAATCCGATCAGGTTGGCACTCATTGCCGACGACTGCTAATGGCGACCACCAACTCATCACGCGCGGGCGGGTTGCCGGCCGGTGTGCCGGAGCGGTACCAGCGCCTGCTCGCCATGCTCGTCCGGGCCTTCATCGAACACGGTGAACCTGTCTCGTCGCTGTGGCTGGCGCGCGAGAGCGGTCTCGACGTGTCGTCGGCCACGGTCCGCAACGTCCTCGCCCGGCTCGAGGAGCTGGGCTACGTCCGCCAGCCCCATACCTCGGCCGGGCGCGTACCGACCGACCAGGGCTACCGCTTCTACGTGGACCTGCTGCTGGAGAGCCGCCGGCCGTCACGGGCGGTCCACGAACTGACGACGCGGCTGCGCCGCGCCGGGGGCATGGGCGAACTGCTCGAGAACGTCTCCCAGGAGCTGTCGCGCGCCTCGCACCACATGGGCTTCGCCATCGCGCCTGGGGGCCAGGACGCGACGCTGAAGCACCTCGACCTGGTCGCCCTCGACGCACGCCGCGTGCTCGTCGTCGTGGTCTCGGGATCCGGGCAGGTGACCCACAAGATGGTCGAGGTGCATGAAGCCATGCAGCCGGCCGAGTTGACGCAGGCGGCCAACTACCTCAACGCGGAGTTTGCCGGCCTGCCCGTCGTCGAGGTGCGCGAACGCATCGTCGAGCGCCTGCAGGAGGAGCGGGCGCTGTACGATCGTCTGCTGGCGCGCGCGCTGCGGCTCGCGTCCGAAACGCTGGGCGAGATGACTACCGTGACGCAGTTCTTCGTCCACGGCACCTCGTCGCTGCTCGAGACGGCAAGTGCCGACGACGTGCGGGTGCCGCTCGTGACGTTGCGGGCGCTGCTGGCGATGATGGAGGAGAAGCACCGGCTCGTGCAGATCCTCAGTGAATACCTCGACGGGCCGGGGCTGACGGTGGTGATTGGTACCGAGCACACCGAGCCCGGCCTGCAGAACCTGAGTGTGGTCGCCTCGACGTACTCCGACAGCGGGCGGCAGGGGATGGTCGGCGTGATCGGCCCCACCCGCATGCGGTACTCGAGATCGATCGCCGCCGTCGACAGCGCCTCGCGCGCGGTCACGCGCGTGCTGGTCGGCGACACGGCCACCGGAGATCCTTCATGAACGATACGCACCTTGACCCGACGGCCGACGCGTCCGCACCAGAGACGGGCGTCGAAGGCACCGACCTCGAGGCCCTGCGACGGGAGCGCGACGAGGCGCAGGATCGCCTCGTGCGCCTGCAGGCCGAGTTCGACAACTACCGCAAGCGCACCGAGCGCGAGCGCCGGGACCTGCACGAACACTTCACGGTCGACGTGCTCACGGAGTTCCTCCCCGTGATCGACGACATGGAGCGGGCCATCGAGGCGGCTCGTCAGTCGCCGGACGCGGTGGTCGCGAGCCATCGCGAGGGTCTCGAGCTGATTCACAAGCAGCTGCTCGAGTTGCTCGAGCGCCGCAACGTCGTCCCGATCGAGGCGCTCGGCGCCGACTTCGATCCGAACTTCCACCAGGCGGTCGGGCAGGAAGTGAGCCCGGCGCACCGTGAGGGCGAGGTGATCGAGGACCTCCGTCACGGGTACCGCCTCGGCGAGCGGCTGCTGCGCGCCTCGATGGTGAGGGTGGCCACGCGTGGTTAAGCGTGATTACTACGAAGTGCTCGGCATCGAGCGCACCGCCTCCGAGAAGGAACTGAAGAGCGCCTACCGCCGGCTCGCGTTGCAGTACCACCCGGATCGCAACCCGGGCGACGCTGCCGCCGAAGAGAAGTTCAAGGAGGCGGCCGAAGCGTTCGCGGTGCTCGGCGACAGGGACAAGCGCGCGGCCTACGACCGCTTCGGGCACGCGGGCGTCAACGGCGCCGGAGGCCCGCAGTTCGATCCCAGCACGTTTGCCGACTTCGGCGACCTGTTCGGCGGCCTCGGCGACGTCTTCGGCTTCGGCGACATCTTCGGCGGCGGCAACCGTCGCCGTGGTGGGCCGCGGCGCGGCGCGGACCTGCGATACGACCTCGAGATCACCTTCGAGCAGGCGGCCCGCGGCCACGAGATGCAGCTGCAGATCCCGCGTGAGGAGAGCTGCGAGACGTGCAAGGGCACGGGGGCGGCCGCAGGCACGTCGCCCGAGACCTGCTCGCAGTGCGGGGGATCCGGGCAGCTGCGCTACCAGCAGGGGTTCTTCACCGTTGCACGGCCCTGCGGCAACTGCCGCGGCACTGGCCGGATGATCTCTTCGCCCTGCGGCACCTGCCGCGGCGCCGGCCGGGTGACGCGTGAGCGCAAGCTGACGGTCCGCATTCCCGCAGGCGTGGCCACGGGCCAACGCATGCGGCTAAACGGCGACGGCGAACATGGCACCGCCGGCGGGCCGCCCGGCGACCTGTACGTGGTGTTCCACGTCGCGGAGCACCCGTTCTTCCATCGCGAGGGCGACGACCTGCACTGCGAAGTACCGGTGCAGTTCACCACGCTGGCGCTCGGCGGGACGGTCGACGTACCGACGCTCGACGGCCCGCACCCGCTCGAGATTCCCGAAGGCACACAGCCCGGATCGAGCCTCCGCGTCCGCGGCAAGGGCATGCCGAACGTCTCGGGGCGCGGCCACGGCGACCTGCACGTCACCGTCGGCGTGCAGGTGCCGAAGAAGCCCTCGAAGGAAGTCCGCGAGGCGCTCGAGGCGCTGCGCGCCGTGCTGCCGGCCGACACCGGCGATGCGCGCAGTCGCGATCGCGCACACGACGACAAGCCGTTCTTCGAGCGCGTCAAGGACATGTTCGGTTGATGACGCCGCGCACCTGGCCCGTGCTCCGCCTCGTCTTCCCCGGGCCGTTGGAGGAGGCGCAGCGCGAGGCGCTGTGGCTCGACGTCGACGACTGCGGGGCATCGGCGATCGATGAAGACGGCGAGACGGTCGCGCTGCATTTCGCTGCCCCTGCCGATCGCGACGCGGCCATGGACCTGCTCGTCTCGCGCGGGTGGCTCGATCGCGCGACGATCACCACCGAGGACGTCGCCGACGAGGGCTGGGCCGCGCGCTCGCAGGCGAACCTGCCCGCCGTGCGCATCGGCCGTATCGTGGTGGCGCCGCCCTGGGACGTGCCACCGGCTGACGAGCGGGAAGGCCTGCTCGTGATCGAGGTGGAGCCGTCCACGGGCTTCGGCACCGGGCATCACCAGTCGACGCGCCTGTGCCTGCGGGCGCTGCAGGAGCTGGACCTCGAGGGACGGCACGTGCTCGACATCGGCACCGGGTCGGGCGTGCTCGCGGTGGCCGCGGCGTACCTCGGCGCGCGCTCTGCACTCGGCATCGACAACGACCCGGACGCCATCGAGTCGGCCGAGGACACGCTCGGCCGCAATCGCGTCGCCGATGGCCGCGTGCGCCTGGAGTTGCGAGGGCTCGACGACCCGGCGCTGCAGCCCGCCGACGTCGTGTGCGCGAACCTGACCGGTGCCCTGCTGCGCCAGCGTGCGGCGCGCGTCCAGCAGTTGATGGCGCCGGCCGGCCGGGCCGTGCTCAGCGGCTTCACCGAGGACGAGGCGCGGTGGGTGCAGGAGGCGTTCGACGGCTGCGACGTCGAGGCCACGCACGAAGAAGAGTACTGGGTTGCTTACGTGATGCGCCGGCGCGACGCATCGTCCCAGGCATAGCGGACCACCGCCAGCGCGGCGAGCGTGACGTGCTCGGCGCGCAGCGTCACCGGCGCCATGGTCCAGGGCTGCCAGCCCGCGTCCCGTGCCGCCTGGCGCTCGCCTTCCGTCCATCCCCCTTCGGGGCCGACCGCCAGGCACAGCCCTCGCGCCGGCACAGGCAGGGAGGCGCTCTGGCCGTTCGATGCCGACGGCTCGGTGAGCCACAGGCGCACCGGCGCCTCGTCGCGGGCGTCCGCGATCACGTCGCCGAGCGGTCTCACGCCGGCAATCCGTGGCAACACCGCGCGCCCGCACTGCTTGGCCGCCGCCACCGCCACCCGTTCCCATCGCTCGCGCGCCGACGCCGCCGCACGCGCCGGGACGTTCGACCTCGCCGCGGTCATGGGCCAGATTTCAGCGGCTCCCATCACCGTCGCGTCGCGGATCACCGCGTCCATGGCGTCGCCCTTGAGCAACGCCTGGGCGACGATGATCGCGGCGGGTGGTTCTGGCGCGACGGCCAGGGACTCCCCCACGTCCACGATCGACGCCTGCCCCGATGCGCGACGCACGACGCCCGCGCGGGCGAGTCCGCGCCCGTCGAAGAGTTCGACGTCGGCGCCCGGTTCGAGGCGCAGCACGCGCGCGAGATGCGTGCTCTCGCCGGGCGGCAACGTGACCTCGCGTGACGCCGGCGTCAGATCGGGTGCGAAGAATCGATGGGGCACGGCATATACTTTGCCCTCGGCATGCTCTTCAAGGGCCAGACCCTCGGCAAGTATCGCATCCTGTCACCACTGGGAAGCGGCGGGTTTGGCACCGTCTACCTGGCCAGGGACACGTGGCTGGACAAGCAGGTCGCGATAAAGGTCCCGCACCGGCAGGGCCTCGACTTCTCGGAACTGCTGCGAGAACCGCGCCTGCTCGCGAGCGTCAACCACCCGAACATCGTCTCGATCACCACCGCGGAGAAGCAGGACGACGTCTTCTTCATCGTGATGGAGTACGTGCCTGGCGAGACGCTCGAGAGCGTACTCGAGCGCGAAGGCGCGCTCGACCTGCCGCGGGCGCTGGACTACACGGTGCAAATCGGCAACGCCGTGGACCATGCGCACAAGCAGGGCGTCATCCACCGCGACCTGCGCCCGGCCAACGTGCTGGTGTCCGAGAGCGGCATGTTGAAGGTGGCCGACTTCGGCACCTCGCGATTCCTCGAGATCGCCGCGCACGGCACGACGGTGATCGGCAGCCCGGCGTTCATGGCCCCCGAGCAGTTCCAGGGCAAGGCCGTGTTCGCCTCCGACCTCTACTCGGTCGGCATCACGATGTACCAGATGCTGACCGGCGAGTTGCCGTACGATCCGCCGCCGCCCTCGGAGTTGCACAAGCTGCTCACGGGCGAACTCGTCACACCGCCGCGATCGCGCAACCCCGCCGTACCGCGGCGCCTGAACGACATCGTCATGAAGGCGCTCGCGCCGAACGTGACTGACCGCTACACGCGCGCCTCGGACCTGCTCGACGACCTGCTCGCCGCAAAGCCGGTGATCCTCGGCACACCCGGACCGCGCGCGATCGCCGACCTGGGGCTCGATGAACCCGGCAGGCCGGTGCGCGGCAGCGTGCCGCCGCCACGCGCGGTGAAGTACCAGGACCGCGAAACCGCTCGCAACTGCTGGCACTGCCGGCGGCCCCTGCACAACCTTGCCAGCCGTTGCCCCTTCTGCGGCGAACAGCAGTAGGAAAATTTCAGAATTTCAGAATTTCAGAATTTCGGAATTTCGGAATTCAGAAGTTCATTGCCGCTTGCCCGGTTCGAACCGTTGGAGTGGCAGTGAATCTGCCCGCACCTGCCCGCGGGGCGAGGCCCGGCGGCTACGTACCTCCACTACGCTACCGCCGACGGTCGAACGGATCCGGCAGCGCTTCGAGGTAGGCCATCAGATCGGCCAGCTCCTGCGACGAGAGGATCTGTTCCAATCCGGGCGGCATCGTCGAGAACTCGACAGGTTCCAGCGCCGTGATCGCATTCCGCGGGATCCGCAGCGACGCGCCCGGCCCCGTCTCCATCACGATCGCCTCCGGCAGGTCCTCCTTCACGACACCGGTGTTCTCGCCGGTGCTCGTCCGCACTCGCCAGGTCTCGTACTCGCGCGCGAAGCTGGCGCTCGGGTACAGGATCGCCTCGAGGATGTCGTGCCGCGATCGGATCTCGCCGATGTTGCTCAGGTCGGGTCCGAACACCTCGCCCTGCGCGCCCACCGCATGGCAGCTCGAGCAGGTGGCCTTGCCGAAGAAGAGCCGACGCCCTGCGTCGATATCGCCCCGGCCGAGCCCGCTGGCGACGCTTTCGAGCCGCTTCAACCGCGCGTTCTGTCGTTGGCGCAGCGCAAGCATCAGCGGGGCCGCCGACGACGGCACGGGCTCGGGGAACTTGGCAAGCCTCGCGGCGAGGTCGCGCTCCGAGAGCACGTCGAGACGATCGGTCGAACGTTCGAGCGCCTTCACGAGTGCCGTGCCGACCGCGGCGCTGCTCGTGCGATCGAACGCCGCGACCACGCGCGGCAGCAGGAACGCGTCGGCGTTGGCGACGTGCTGCTCGGCGAGCGCGATCAGCTGCGTGTCGGTCAGCGAGGCCTGCGCCAGGATGCCGGCCGCCTGCTGGCGCACGTGCGCCGACTGCCGTTCGTGGAGCTGTGACGTGAGCCACTCGACGCTGGCCTCGGGCAAGGCCGGGCGCACGAGCACCAGCGCGGCGAGCGCATCGAAGCGCTGCGACGCCGGCTTGGCCGCATCAGCGGCGACGCGGGCGAGATCATCGGCGAGCGGCTCCAGACGCCGCGCCGCGATCAGCCGCATGGCGCGCACCCGCACGACATCGTCAGGATGCGAGAGCACCGAGCGCAGCGCGGTCACCCAGGATGCCGGCAGCTTCTCCACGCCGCATCCCTGCATCACGTCCAGCATGAGCAGCGGCACGCGCGCGGCGTCGGCCGCGTCGCCGCCTGGCGCGTCACCGCTCGCGCGGCGCACGTCGAGTGTGCGCGCCACGAAGGCCTGCAGCGCCTCGTCGCGGCACACATTCACCATGACGTCGCGGACCATCGCGAGATCCTCTTGCGAGCCTCCGGCTGCGGACAGGCGCGTCCGCACACCCGACACGATCAGGTCCGACCAGCCCGCGTGATGCGAGGCGACCCAGATACCGGTGCGCCACAGCGACTCGTCGTCGGAGACGACGAAGGGTCGCACGTGCTCGGGCGACAGCAGGCGTGCGCCGGCCGGCGACTGCAGCGACACCTGGTCCAGTGCGATCAGCGCCGCGCGCTTCTCGGCGGCCGACGACGACGCGAGTGCCGTCACGAGCGGCGACGCGTCACCCAGCGTGATCAGCGCATGGATGACCGCGTGCTCGACGAAGCGATCACCACCGGGCGCCTGCGCCGCCTTCAACAGCGCGGGCACCGCCTCAGCGCTGCCGATCTGCCCCAGGGCGGTCGCGGCCTGCCGTCGGACGGCCGGCGCGTCGGTGACGACGAGCCGCAGCAGCGCCGGCGTGGCGGCCCCGTCTTTCGCCAGGCCGAGGC
>JAEYZV010000554.1 GCA_023427865.1 Acidobacteriota bacterium | reverse complement strand
CCCGCGAGGGCGACCGGCGCTGCGCGGCCCGCGGTGCGAATCTCAGCGCACCGGACGCATGATCGTCAGGTAGCCGCGGAACACGACGTCCCGTTCGTCGTCGGCGAACACCGACGGCAGCGTCGCGTCGCACCACCCACGGATGTCGGAGAGCGGCGTGCCGCCGCGCACGGCCTGCTGCACGTTCGTCTCGGTCAGCATGTACGCCGTGTAGAACGCACGCGACAGCCGCAGCGGCATCGCGAACTCGTCGGCGCGCACCACCGAGAAGCCAGTCGCCAGCTCGGCGAGGATCGACGGCGACAGCCGACGCGCCTGTCCCTCCGGCTGCGGGTAGCGCGCCACGAACGTGTCGAACCAGTGGTCGAGGCGGTCATCGCCCTCGAACGAGCGTCCGGCGGAGAAGTCGTAGACGACGAAGGGGCCGCTGGGTGAGAGGACACGCGCCGCCTCCCGCCACACGGCGTCGAGATCGCGAGCGTAGTTGAGCGAACCCGCGGCCGTGAGCAGGTCGAGACTCCCCGCGGCCAGCGGGATCGCTTCGCCGGCGGCCACGAGGAACGTCGCAGACGGTGCGGGCGTGCGCGCCCTGCGCACCATCGATTCGGCAGGATCGAAGCCGAGGCACGACTCGGCGAGGTCGAGCAGCGGCCGGGTCGAGAGGCCGGCGCCACACCCGACGTCACCGGCCGCGCGTACGCGCCCGACGTCGAGCCACTCGCGAGCCATCTCCAGCACGCGTGCGTGGACCGGGGGTCTGGCGGCGGCGTAGCCGGCCGCCATCGTGTCGTCTGCGAAGGGATTGGACATGGGCTGCACGCAGCAGCGTACAGCCCGGTTGCGGACGCGCCTACCGCTTTCGTGTGCCGGCGCGCTTGGCGGCCGTGCGCTTTCGTGTGCCGGCGCGCTTTGCCGTGCGCTTGCTGGCCGTACGCCGGGCGGGGGCGGGCTCCTCGTCCTCGTCCTCGTCCATGTCGCCGCCATGCGCGTGGTCGGCGGCCTGCTGGTTGATGCCGCCCTCGGCAAGCGTCGTCAGCTTCTCGTCGGTGTTCTTTTCTTCGTCGAGCGTCTCCTGCAGCAGTTGAGCCGCCTCGGTATGTCCCATCGACTGTGCCCACGAGACGAGCGTGCCGTAGGCCGCGATCTCGTAGTGCTCGGCCCGCTGGGCCGACGCGATGAGCAGCGCGTCCATCGTCACGTCCTCGACGTCCTCCTCGAGCGCGCTCTTGGCCTCCTCGATGATGCCGGCCATGCCGTCGCAGTGCTTGCCGCGCGGCCGCTCGCCGATCGACTCGAACACGCGGTTCAGACGCTCCACCTGGTCGCGGGTCTCCTGCACGTGCTGCTCGAAGGCCGCTCGCAGGTCGGGGGAACTCGCTGCCTTGGCAACCTTCGGCAGCGCTTTCAGCAGTTGCTTCTCTGCGTCGTACGTGTCCCGCAGTTCCTCGATGAACGCGTCGTGCAGGGTCCCTTGTTTCGCTATGGTCGGTGATCTCCTTGTGGCTGACACAGCCGAATGCCGCGGCTGTGTGCAAGCGTGAGGCCAAGCGCCACGCAGAACGGACATGACGACGAAGCCGGTGCGCCGGTGCCATGCCACGCACCAGCACACATCATGTGACCGCCTCGCGGAAGGCGCCCGCGAGTCACTGGTGCGAGAGTGATGACGCGTTGCGCCTTGCTCGTGCGACCGACAGGGTGTAGCCGATCGAAACGGAAAGGCGGCGAATGCAGGGGAGGTGTGTCTCCGACTGGCAGGTGCGGTCAGTCGACGGCGGCCAGTTGCAGGACGTGGCGGAAGCCGTCGGTGGCCACGCTCACCTCCACGCGGTGCGCCCGCCGCGAGGTGGCGATGACGACGCGTCCGAGGCGCGCCGGCAACCCGCCGTCGCGCTCGGCGACGACGCGAGCGGTATCCATGACGGCGCGCGCGCAGGCGCGGACGACTTCGCGCGCATCCGCTCGCACACACGCCACGCATCGATCGAACCGTAACGACACTTCGGCATAGGCCTGCCACGACGGACGCGTGGCGGCCAGTGTGCGATGGAGCAGCGGATGAATCTCGAAGACGTCGGAGGCGTCGGGGTCTGTTCCGGTGCCGTCCCGGTCGTCGAGACGCGCCGCGCGGACGGGCGCTGGCGCGATGTGATGCGCGTCCACGTCATCGAAATCGGCTGACGCCGGCTCTGCTTGAACGGCCGCCGAGTACAGGCGGACGCCACCATCAGCGGCGTGCGACCGCGCGTCGGGCCGAATACCGGCGCTGAACGGCGGATCGCGGGCCAACCCAGCCGCTGCCGTAGAATCGTGGCTTCGATCGCGCGCGTCGTCCGCGCGCCAGGAGCCACCTGCATGCCAATCCGACATCCCTGGCGGGTCGCGCTCGGGCTCGCCACGCTCGTGGCCTGCCTCGCGCCGTCCAACCTCGCCGCACAGGACCAGCCGCACGCGTTCGTCAATGCCCGCATCCTCCCGGTGTCGGGCCCGGAGATTCCCAACGGCACGCTCGTGGTCCACAAGGGGCGCATCGTCGCGGTCGGTGCAACGGCAGGCGTGCCTGCCGGTGCCGTGCGGATCGACGCTGCGGGCAAGACCCTGATGCCGGGCCTCGTCGACACGCACAGCCACATCGGCGGTGGGCAGGGCGGCGACAGTTCCGCCGCGCTGCATCCGGACGTGCGGTTGCTCGATTCCTTCGACGCGCGTCACTCGGGCCTGCAGCGCGCCGTCGCCGGCGGTATCACGACGGTGAACGTGATGCCGGGGTCGGGGCATCTGATGAGCGGCCAGACGCTCTACCTGAAGCTCCGCGGCGCGAAGACCGTCGACGGTCTCCTCATCACGCTGGACGGTGGTCGCATCGCAGGCGGGTTGAAGATGGCAAACGGCACCAATCCGATGCGCGCGTCCGGACCGTTTCCCGGCACGCGGGCCCGGTCGGCGGCCATGGCGCGTGACCTGTTCGTCAAGGCGCAGGCGTATCGCGACAAGGTGAAGGCCGCGGGCGACGACGCGAGCAAGCGTCCGGCGCGCGACCTCGGAATGGAGGCCCTCGTCGAGGTGCTCGAGGGGACGCGGACCGTGCACTTCCACACGCACCGTCACGACGACATCCTCACGGCGCTGCGCATCGCCAAGGAGTTCGGCTTCACGCCCGTGCTGCAGCACGTGTCCGAGGGATGGCGGGTGCCCGACGAGATCAAGGCGTCCGGCGCGCCTGCCTCGGTGATCGTCATCGATGCGCCCGGCGGCAAGCTCGAGGCGGTCGGCCTCTCGGCGACGACGGCGCCCGTCCTCGACAAGGCCGGCGTGCTGACCGGCTTCCACACCGACGACTACGTCACCGACTCGCGCTTCTTCCTTCGTTCGGGAGCCCTTGCCGTGCGCGCCGGCATGCCGCGCGATCGCGCGCTGTATGCGCTGACGATGGCAGGCGCACGCATGCTGAAGCTCGACACGCGCGTCGGGTCGCTCGAGGTGGGCAAGGATGCCGACGTGCTCGTGCTCTCCGGCGATCCGTTCAGCGTCTACACGAAGGTGGAGCAGACCTGGGTGGAGGGTCGCAAGGTGTTCGACCTGTCGAACCCGCAGGACCGGCTCGTCGCGTTCGGTGGCCAGGGGGCCGTCCGCGGCGGTGAAGCGTTGCACATGCACGAGGAAGAGGAGGGCGGACGATGAACGCCGAACGCTGCAACAGCGGAGCGCCGAAGGCGAGACGCCGCATCGGCGCGGTGTGTGCCGCGGGCGTCCTGGTCCTGTGTGCAGGGGCCGCGCAGGCGCAGGTCGCCGTCCGCGCCGACACGGTGCACACGATGGCCGGGCCGAGCATCGCCGATGGGGTGGTGCTCGTCCGCGACGGGAAGATCGAGCGCGTCGGGCCGGCGTCGCAGGTCGTGGTACCGGCCGGCTACCAGGTGGTGCGGGCGAAGGTCGTCACGCCCGGCCTCGTCGATGCCCGCACGGTCGTCGGCCTCTCCGGATACCTGAATCAGCCCCACGATCAGGACCAGGTCGAGCGATCGGCGCCGATGCAGCCCGAACTGCGGGCCGTGGACGCCTACAACCCGGAGGACAAGCTCGTCGAGTGGGTGCGGCAGCATGGGGTGACCACCATGCACACCGGCCACGGACCCGGCGCGCTGATCTCGGGGCAGACGATGGTCGTCAAGACGGTGTCGCCGCTCGCCGCGGGCGCCATCCTGGTGCCCGAGGCGATGGTCGCGGCCACCCTGGGCGAGGGTGCGGTCGCGCAGGGGCGCGCCCCGGGCACCCGCTCGAAGGCCGTCGCCATGCTGCGCGCCGAGCTGCTGAAGGCCAGGGACTACGCCGACAAGATGGCTGGCCCCGAGGACAAGCGGCCATCGCGCGACCTGCGCCTCGATGCGCTCGCACGCGTCATGCGCAAGGAAGCGCCGCTCCTGGTCACCGCGCATCGCGCCGTGGACATCCAGTCCGCGCTCCGTGTGGCCCGGGAGTTCGATCTGCGGCTGATCCTCGACGGGGCGTCCGAGGCGCACCAGCTCGTCGACGCCATCAAGGCCGCGGGCGTGCCGGTCATCGTGCACCCGACCATGGCGAGGGCGGGCGGCGAGACGGAGAACCTCTCGCAGGAGAACGCGGCGGTGCTGCGTCGCGCCGGCATCCCGGTGGCGCTGCAGACCGGGTTCGAGTCGTACGTGCCGAAGACCCGCGTGCTGCTGTTCGAGGCCGGCGTGGCGGCGAGTCGCGGCCTCACGTTCGACCAGGCCCTCGCCGCCGTCACCATCGACGCGGCGCGGCTGATCGGCGTCGACGCACGGGTCGGCTCGGTCGAGGCCGGCAAGGATGCCGATCTCGCACTGTTCGACGGGGATCCGTTCGAGTACACGACCCACGTGACCGGCGTGTTCATCGACGGGCAGCAGGTCAGCGACGCCGTGCGCTGAGCTGCCCCGACGGCCCCGGGCGCGTGGGGCGCGGCGCTGCAGGTGTGCCTCCTTGCCGCGTCGCATCACGGAGGCGATGCGGCAGCGATACCCTGCACGGGCTGGAAACCCGTCACATGGGCGACGCGGTCACCGACGACTACTGGTCGCGCACGGCCGACGCACTCGCCGGCGAACTCGGGGTGTCACTCGCGACCGGGCTCTCCGGTGAGGAAGCGTCGGCACGAGGCCGACTGGCCGGCCCGAATACGCTCGATGCGCGGACCTTGTCGCGGTTCCGGGTGCTGGTCGGTCAGTTCCAGAGCCCGCTCGTGCTGCTGCTCGTGTGCGCGATCGTGGTGGCGGTGGCGACGGGCGAGTACATCGACGCCGGCATCGTACTCGCCGTGGTCGTGGCCACTGCCGGCCTCGGGTATTCCCGGGAGTACAGCGCGCAGGCGGCGGCCGCCGCGCTCGGGGCTCGACTCCACCTCCAGGCGAGCGTCGTCCGGGACGGTCGCTCACAGCAGGTGCCGGTGGCCGAACTCGTACCCGGCGACATCGTGCTGCTCGCCGCCGGCGCGCTCGTCCCGGCCGACGCAGTGCTCGTCGAGGCCACGGACTTCTTCGTGAGCGAGGCGGCGCTCACGGGCGAGAGTTTCCCGGTGCCGAAGTTCCCCGGGCGTTCCCTGGCCGACGCGCCGCTCGCGCAGCGCACCAACTGCGTGTTCCTCGGAACCAACGTGCGCAGCGGCACCGCCCGGGTGCTGTGGTGGCCACCGGCAGCCGGACACAGTACGGCGGCATCGCCCGCCGCCTGACCCGAAGCCGGCACGACACCGAGTTCGACCGTGCATTGCGTCGCTTCGGCTACCTGCTCACGAGCGCCATGCTGGGGCTGGTGCTGGCCGTGTTCGCCACCACGTGCTGGCTGGCCGGCCACCTGCCGAGACGTTGCTGTTTGCGGTCGCCCTCGCCGTGGGCCTCAGTCCTGAACTGCTGCCGGCCATCCTCAGCGTGAACCTGGCGCGTGGTGCGCAGCGCCTGTCCGAGCGCGGTGTGCTCGTGCGCCGGCTCAACGCCATCGAGAACCTGGGCAGCATGGACGTCCTGTGCACCGACAAGACCGGCACGCTCACCGAGGGGGTCGTCCGGCTCGACGCCGCATTCGATCAGGACGGTCGGACGTCCGAGCAGGTATTGCTCCTGGCGGCGATGAATGCCGCTCTGGAAACCGGCATCGCCAGTCCGCTCGACGCCGCCATCGTCGCAGCGTCACCACTCGACGTCACGGCGTACGAGAAGTGGGGCGAGTTGCCCTTCGACTTCGTTCGCAAGCGCGTGACGGTCGCGGTTGCCGATGGCGACGCGACGCTGCTCATCACCAAGGGCGCGTTCGAACGCGTGCTCGAGACCTGTGAGTGGCTGCCGGATGGTACACCGCTGGAGCGCGCGGCCATCGACGCGCTCGCGCGACGCCACGCGGCATGGAGCGCCAATGGCGTCCGGGTGCTCGCGGTGGCCACACGCCGCCTGGCGGGCGACGTGCCGATCACGCGCGATGCCGAGCGCGGACTGACGTTCTGCGGCTTCGTGACGTTTCTCGACCGTACGAAGCCGGGCGCCGTCGAGGCCATCGCCGACCTGTCGACGCTGGGCGTCGCCGTGAAGCTGATCACGGGCGACAACCGCCACGTGGCGCGGCACGTCGCGCGTGCCGTGGGACTGCGCCCCGATCGTCTGCTGACCGGCAAGGAACTCGACGCGCTGCACGAGGAGGCGCTCTGGCGAGCCGCGGAGCGGACCGACGTGTTCGTCGAGGTCGATCCCCACCAGAAGGAACGCGTCATCCGCGCGCTTCGAAGCACCGGCCACGTGGTCGGATTCCTTGGTGACGGCATCAACGACGCGCCCGCGATGCACGCCGCCGATACGAGCCTGTCGGTGGACGACGCCGTGGACGTGGCGCGCGAGGCTGCCGACTTCGTGCTGCTCGAGCGCGGGCTCGACGTGATCCGCGGCGGGATCGAGGCTGGACGCCGCACGTTCGCCAACACGTCGAAGTACGTCCTGGTGACCACGAGCGCCAATCTCGGGACCATGGTGAGCATGGCCGCGGCCTCGCTGGTGCTGCCGTTCCTGCCGCTCACCGCGGGGCAGATCCTGCTGAACAACTTCCTGTCGGACATACCCGCCGTCGGCCTCGCCGACGACAACGTGGACGAGGACCAGGTGAATCGGCCGCGCCGCTGGGACATGGCGTTCGTCGGCCGCTACATGCTGGCGTTCGGCGCCCTCAGCTCGGCCTTCGACCTGGCGACCTTCGCGGTGCTGCTGCACGTGTTCACCGCCAGCGTCCCGCTGTTCCGCACCGGCTGGTTCGTCGAATCGCTCCTCACCGAACTCGCGGTGGCGTTGATCATGCGAACCCAGCGTCCGAGCTGGCGCAGTCGTCCCGGGCGCCTCCTCGTCGTCACGACCCTCGCCGTGGCCGCGACGGCCGTGGTCCTGCCGTACGTCCCGCACGCGGACGTCTTCGGCTTCGTGCCGCTCCCGCCGGCGCTGCTCGCGGCCGTGGTGAGCATCACGGCGGCGTATGCCCTGGCGAGCGAGGTTGCCAAGCGCCGGTTCTACCGGACCCATCGCAGCTGAGGGGACGCGTGGCCTTTCCCGGGGGGACCGCGGAGAATTCCGCGGCGCCAGCCTCCAGGGCGTGGCGATCCGCGCCAATTCCAGCCGGTTGGTCGTGGCGCACGCCTTGCACGACGCGGTCACGTGGCTCGTGTTCTCCTCGAAGACGTCGTGCCCGGGGAACCCGGGTGGGACGCCTTTTCCGATCCCTCCCGCGACGGGCCGTCGCCGCAGGTCACCCTCGACCTGCTGCGTCGCTACGACCGTCCGGGGCCGCGATACACCTCGTATCCCACGGCCGTCGAGTTCCACGACGGCTTCGGCGCCGATGCCTACGCCGAGCGGCTGCGCCGTGCGGCGACGCGGCCCGACGCGCCGCTGTCGCTCTACGTCCACCTGCCGTTCTGCGCATCGCGCTGCTCGTTCTGCGGCTGCTCGGTCATCATCACCAACAAGCGCCATGTAGCGGAGCAGTACCTCGAGCACCTCGTGCGCGAGATCCGCATGGTGGCCGAGGCGCTCGGCGATCGGCGCCACGTCGTGCAGTACCACTGGGGCGGCGGGACGCCGAGTTACCTCACCCCGGAGCAGATGCGGGCGCTGCACGAGGAGGTGCGCCGCCACTTCGACGTGGACCTGTCGGGCGAGCTCGCGCTCGAAGTCGATCCCCGGGTCACCACGAACGACCAGCTCGCGACGCTGCGGGAGCTCGGGTTCAATCGCCTCTCGCTCGGCGTGCAGGACTTCGACCCGGACGTGCAGCAGGCGGTCAACCGCCTGCAGAGCGTGGACCAGACGCGCGCGCTCGTCGACCAGGCGCGCAC
>JAEYZV010000537.1 GCA_023427865.1 Acidobacteriota bacterium | reverse complement strand
GAGCCGACGAGCACGACGTCGGCGCGTTCGTACCACGCCGCGATCGGGTGCGCGAAGGACTGCCACTCCGCGCGCACGCCGGTGGGTGGCTCGAGGATCCGCCGGGTCACCTCGTCGCAATAGGCGGGATCGCTGCCGCACGATCCGAGCAGCACGAGCCGGCATGGAACGTCCTCGGCAAGCGCGCTGACGACGTCGAGCACGCGCAACTGCCCCTTCTCCGGCTCGACGCGCCCTACGCAGAGACACAGCCGTTCACCTGTCGCCACACCTGGACGACGCGCTCGCCACCTTCGCCGTTCCGGCTTCGGCGCCCCAGGGAGCGCCTGCCCGGCAGAGACGGCGCGGGCCGGGCGCACGTCGAGGCGAACGCCGTCGGCGATGTGCACGACGCGGACGCTCGCGTCCACACGCGCGGCGACCTCACGTCGAAGATGCTCGGAGACCGTCACCACTGCGTCGGCGTAGCCGAACGCCGGCCGGAACCTGTCGGCGTCGTTCAGCCGCAGGTGCTGCACCACACGTGCGCCACGCGCGTACACCAGCGGCGCCCAGACGTTGCCCTCGATGCCGTCGAAGTGCACGACGTCGGGATGCACCGTGGCGAGCGCCTCGAGGAACACCGCGGCATCGGACACGCTGCGAGCCGCAAGCCCCTCGCTCGTCTCGAACACCGTGAACCCGCGCGAGACGAGCGCCTGCGCCAACGCTGTGGCGCGTCCGACCACGAACGCCACGTCGCGTGGCGACAGGTGCGCCGACGCCTCCTCCCAGGCACTGTTCGCGCCCGACTGGTACATCGACGGCACGGTGACGAGCGCGACCCGGCGCTGCGGCGACGGCGTGCGCCCGATCGCCCCGCGCCAGCGCTCGAGCGACGCACGTGCATCGCCGAACGACTGCTGCGCGCAGCGCACTGCCTGCGCGAGCCGATCGTCGCCTGCGCAGGCCAGGACCTCCGCCGCGGGGAGGCCCTTCCACGCGGTCGCGGGCAGCGCACGCGCCAGGTGCTCCCCGTTCCACTCCACGCGCGACGCGGCAATCTGGAGCCTCTTCAGGGCCGTGCCCCGACCGATGCCACCGGCGCCGTGCAGGCGTTCGACGGAGTCGGCGACGGTGATGGATCGCGGGACGGGACCGGCCGCGGCGAGCAGGGCGATGGCGTCGCCGCTCACGACCTGGAACACGTCGCCCGGCACGCCGGAGATGGTGGCGACGTCGCTCCGCTGTGCGCGCGCGAAAGCCACGGCGGCGCGCAGCACGTCGGGCGACAGCAGCAGCGCCGAAGGCCGGACGATCACGACGTTGGCGTACGAAGCGGAGATGGCGCTGCGCAGGCGCCTGATGTCGGTGAAGTACGGCGACCGCGACGTCTCGGCAGCACGCCGCCGGGCCGCGACCGGCCGGTGCCCCCCGGGCACGGGATCGGCGGCGGCTTCTTCCGGGTGCGAGGCGAGCCACGCGGTGCCGGGCACGCACCGGTTCACGCGCAGTGCGTGCGACGGCCAGAGGTCGCGCAACTCCTGGACCACGCGCGCCAGTGCAGCGTCGTCTACGCCGTCCCGCGGGTCGGCATGGCCATACCTGTCGGCCGAGTCCAGCAGGAGCAGCGTGCAGCTGCGTGTAGGTGGCACCTGTCGTTTCGTGGGCACGCGCGTGGGAGCAGGTTCCTCGCCACAGAGGCTATCGCACCCGACGGTACGTAGCCGTCGGGCCCTGCCCGACGGGCGGGCTCCCCCGTTTGCGGGAAACCTGCGCCGCGTCGCGGACGTACGGGTGTGAGAACGGTCTTCGCCCATTTCGGACGCGGGCGCGTCGAAAACAAGGAATGCGTGTGTCGTCAATCCTCGAGACTTGCCCAACCCAAAACGCCAAGCGTACTTTTTCGAGGTTGCGGCTCCTGAGGCGCGCCGCTGCCGCTGGGCTGCTGACCGTCGGCCTGATGGGCACCAGCGCCTGTGGCGCCCGCTACATGCGAGCGGCTGCCGTCCCCGACCTGGGCCCGCTCCCGGCGACCAGCATCACGCGCAATGTCATCGTCGTATCGGTGGATGGCCTCCGACCGGATGCCATCGACGCCTACGATCCGCCCACGCTGCAGCGGCTCATCCGGGAAGGCAGCTATACGCTGACAGCGCGCACCATCGACCCCAGCAAGACGCTGCCGTCGCACACGTCCATGCTGACGGGCCTGCCCCCCGAGCGGCACGGCGTGCGGTGGAATACCGTGGTCACGGCTGATGCCGACGCCATCGAACTGCCGAACATCTTCAGCGTGGCCCGGCGACACGGCTATCGCACGGCGGCGTTCTTCAGCAAGGCGAAGTTCCAGCCGCTGCAGCTCGCAGGCACGCTCGACTACACGCAGGCGCCGGGCGGACTGTTCGGACGGTGGTCCAGTCGTCGCACCGTTGCCGACGTCGCGGAACACCTGCGCGGGGCGACACCGAACCTCCTGTTCGTCCACCTGACCGATCCCGACGCCGCCGGGCACCGTCATGGCTGGATGACGCCGGCGTATGGCAAGGCCGTCCTCGCCGCCGACGCCGGGATCGAGGACCTGCTCGCGATCGCGGATCGCACGTACGGACCGGGCAACTTCTCGCTCATCGTGACCGCCGATCACGGCGGGCACGACACCAACCACGGCAGCGACGATCCCCGCGACGTGACGATTCCGTGGATCGCCTGGGGCCGGGGCGTGGAGCCCGGCGAACTGACGTCGGCCGACGTCCGCACCATGGACACGGCGGCCACGACCCTTTGGCTGCTGGGCGTGGCGACACCGAGCGATTGGACCGGCCGGCCCGTGCGACAGGCCTTCGATCCGCTCGTCGTCGCGCCATAGGGCCACGCCAGCCGCCTGCACCATTCCGGCTTGGGTGTCCCGTGGGAGAGCGGGCCCTACCAAACGGCACAGCCACGCTGACAGTTGCCAAGGCCCACGCGTCCAGAGGACATAGGGCCGACTGCCTGGCCGCCGCAGCCGAAGGCGGAGGCCGGCCGGGCCCGACGCGCCGCTATCATGGGCGCCCATGCGAACACGTCCTGCCCGCCCGCGACCCGCCGACCCACTCTCTCGTCGGGCGTTCGTGACGCGCCTGAGCGGCGCAGCGGCGCTCGCGCCGACGCTTGCGGCCTCGCTCCGCGCGCAGCCCGCCGCACGAGCGGGGTCGCTGTTTGCCTATGTCGGCACCTACAGCGCCCCACCGTCGGATGCGTCCGGCGGCAGGAGCGCTCCGTCAGGCGCCAACGGACACGGGATTCACATCTTCAGGGTCGATCGCGACACAGGCGCGCTGACGCCTGCGGGCATCGTGGAGCACCACACGAGCCCGAGCGCGCTCGCCTTCGATGCGACTGGCACGCACGTCTACTCCACCAACGCGACCGATCGCGTCGACAACGGCGCGTCGGGCAGCGTCAGCGCCTACGCCGTCGACCGGTCCACCGGGCAGCTGCGGTTGATGAACACGGTGAGTTCAGGCGGGCTCGGTCCCACCGACGCCAGCGTGCACCCGTCCGGCCGGCATCTGCTGGTGGCCAACTACTCGGGCGGATCGGTGGCGGTCCTGCCGCTGCGACCCGACGGCAGTCTCGGTCCCGCGTCGGACGTGCAGAAGACGATGGGGACGCCTGGACCGACACGTGCGGCGAGTGCGCCCCGCGGCAGTTTCGCCTTCAGCGGACACGACGCGCCCCACCCCCACATGATCCAGGCCGACCGCGCCGGCCGATTCGTGCTCGCGCCCGACCTCGGCCTCGATCGCATCTTCATCTGGGCGTTCGACGCCACACGCGGCGCGTTGACGCCCGCCGACCCGCCATCGGTCGCGCTACCGCCCGGGGACGGGCCGCGCCACTTCGCATTCCATCCCAACGGCCGCTGGCTGTACTCCATCCAGGAGGAGGGCTCCACGATCGTGCTGTTCGACTACGACGCCACGCGTGGGCGCCTCGCCGCGCGGCAGACGGTTCCCAGCCTGCCCGACGGCTACGCCGGCAGCAACTTCACGTCGGGCATCAAGGTGTCCAGGGACGGGCGCTTCGTGTATGGCGCCAACCGGCTGCACGACAGCATCGCCATCTTTGCCGTCGGCGCGGACGGCACGTTGTCGTTCGTGCACGACGAGTGGACACGCGGCGACTACCCGCGCAGCTTCTCGTTGGACCCCAGCGGCCGCTTCCTGTATTCGTGCAACCAGCGCGCGGATGCGGTGACGACGTTCCGCGTGGATCAGGCGACGGGCCGGCTCACGTTCACCGGACAGTACACGCCCGTCGGCAGTCCCTCGGCGATCGAGTTCCTCGACGCAGCGACGTGACGTGACCAGGCTGCGGGGACGCGAGGACTACGCCTGGCCCCGGTCAGGAGGCTTGTCCTGCTGCAGTCGCACGCGCTCATGCGCCGCCTTGGTGCGCACGGCGAGCGCCGTGCGCCCGAGCAGGATGCCGATCTGGCTGGCGGTCATGCACCAGGCCAGTTTGCGAAGGGTGGCAAGCTCCTCGTCCGTCCAGCGGCGGCTGGTGGGCGGCTTGGCTGGCGTGCGCTCGGGATCGTCTGTCTCCAGCGTCGACACGTCGGGCTCCTCACGGGGGAGCCGTGCGATGCTCCGCCGCAGGGCTCCGGTCGTCCGGCACGGCCTTCCTGCGCCGTGCAGCCAGCGACCCCTTTGCAGGACCGGTGCCTCCGTGAAATCGCGTGAAAACCGGCAGCAGGCAGATTCCGAAGCCGAAGCGTGGATGTCTGCGAGCGTGTAAGGGTTACACCCTTTCATAGCTCGTCGGTGGCCCGAACTCAGGGCGCCGCACGCCGACGAGGCGCGGCGCAGGCCTTCAGCGAGCGACGGCGCACCTGTCCACCGCGGCGCGAAGGGCGGCCTTCGTGATGGCGAGATGCGACGTGTGCCAGCACACCTTGTCACCATCCACGAGCAGCACCTGAGGTGACTGGTGGGGCACGCGCAGCCGCCGCTCGATGTCGCTCGACACCGGCCGCGCTGCCTGGACCGACACCAGGTACACCGGCGTCGTCCACGACGTGTCGCTCAGCGTGGCACGCACTTCCTCGTGGGCCTGCAGGCTCATGCCGCAGGTTTCGCTGTGTTTGAAGAGAACGACCGGCTCGCTGCTCGCGCGCGTCAAGGCGGCATCGAGCTCCGCGATTGTGGAGAGGACCTGAAACGAATGCGTCATGCGTCGGGAGGGAAATCGGCACCGCGGCTGCGCGGCGCCATCCTCACCATAGCAGACGACGCTCTCTGCCGTCCCTGCCACGGCGGCCGTGGCCGGCGGCGTACGGCTGCGGTGGCGGGCCGACGCCGGCCGACAACGGCCTCGCGCTACGGCATGAACTCCACGTGGCCGAAGCGCTCCGGGTCGTGGAACCCCCGGTCCGCGCGCGTGACCGACCACGCCGAGTACTCGTCGTCGGCACGTAACGTCTCGAGTTGCCGCTCGATCTCGGCCCGGCGTGCGCCGGTCGCCTCCCGCCGCTCCCGGGACAACGCCGCGATGCGCTCGCCCTTTGCCGGCCCCCCGGGGCGTTTGATGCGGTACAGGCCGACCCGCCACGTGTCGCCCGGCCGCGGCGCCGCAGAGACGCCGGCACCTGCGAGCGCCGCCCAGGGGATGGCCATCTCGGCGATCCATCCGGCATCGTGGCGCCGCACCGCCGTCTGCAGGCCCGCCACATCCCAGCGACGGGCGTTGGGCCCTCCAGCTCCCGCGGCGGCGATCAGCAGGTCGACGACGATGTTGTGCGGACTCACCTCGAGCTCGGCATAGTTGCGGCCGTCGCCGTCGGGGTCGAGGAAGACCTCGACGACCTCCTGCTCCCACAGCCGATCGTCGCGGTTCATCAGCGTGCCCCACGGATCCCGGTCGGTGCTCGCAAAGGCGACGTACAGGTGCGCGTCGTCCCACGTCACGGCGGCCTCGGTCGGATACGCGGGGCGCCTGGCAGGATCGTGAATCAGGCGGAACTCGCCGACACGTGGCGCGAGCGCCCATGTCGCTTCGTCGAGCACACCATCGATGCGCACGGCGTCCACCGACCGCCGCGCACCGTACACCGGCAGCCGCACCGGTGCGGCGTTGGCCGCAGTCGCGGCTCGCGACGCGAAGAACTCACGCGCGCGTGCCGGTGCGACGTCCATCACCTCGATGGTCTCGCCCAGCCGCATCGTCGTGTGCCCGCCCGGCGTCCAGGCAGGCCAGTGCGGAAGCCCCGGGCCGTTCGGGTCGCCTGTGCGCGCGAAATTCACGAAGTACGCGGCGACGCGATCGCTGATGGTGGTGTCGATGGCTTCCCAGGCTCGCTTGCCACGTCCCACCGTACCGAAGACGTAAGGTACCTCGGACGTGTGGTGCGCGCCGAACTCCGGGTGCTCGGGCCACGGCGTGATGCGATCGAAGTAGTACGTGTACACGGTCCGACTCGCCTCGGCCTGCTGCGACGCCCACTGATCCATGAGCGTGCGCGCGCGGTCTCGACCGGCGGCCTTGCGCGCGGCGGCGACGTCGGCGTCGGCCGCCACCGGATACAGATCGAGAAACGTCTTCGCGTCGGTCCCGTAGACCTTCTCGGCGTCGGCCGTCCACGCGGCCCGCGTCGGCGCCGACGCAGGCCCCGGCGCAATCCCGCTCGTGCCGATGTCGTCGGCCGTGAAGCCGACCATCACCGGCACCTGGTCGGCGGGCGCCTGCAGCGGCAGCACGTACCCGTCCTCCACCGGCCACGACGGCGGCGCGGCCTTGGCTGCGTTCACGGCGGGGGCGATGAACGCAGTGGCCGGCAGCGCGCGCAACGCGGCGAGCGTCGGCGCTCCCTGGGCCTGCGCGAACTTCGCACCGGCGGCCTCGCGCTCTGCGAGCGTCCCGCCGCGGCCGGCGCCGGTTCCGCTGATCAGCCCTGGTCCGGCCATGCCGATGGCGCGCGCGAACAATCCCCGCGCGAGTGGCGATCGCATCAACGCGGCGACCGAGATGCCGCCCGCGGATTGCCCGAAGATCGTGACGTTCGCGGGGTTGCCGCCGAAGCGTTCGATGTTGGCCCCCACCCAGCGCAACGCAGCGACCTGGTCGAGCAGCCCGTAGTTGCCCGACACGCCGTGAGGCGATTCCTTCGACAGTTCCGGGTGCGCGAGGCCGCCGAGCACGCCCACGCGGTAGTTCAGGCTCACGACGACGACACCGCGCGACGCCAGCGGCGCACCGTCGTACACCTCGACCGCGCTCGACCCTTCGTTGAAGCCGCCGCCGTAGATCCACACCATCACGGGCAGCGGACCCGACGCGTCCGACGAGGGCGTCCAGACATTCAGGGTGAGGCAGTCCTCGCTCACCTCGTTCTGCGTCATGTACTCCTCGGTCCAGGGCAGGCGCGACCGCGCCTGCTGCTGCATGCAGCTGGCGCCGAAGCGGTCGGCCCTGCGGACGCCGTCCCATCTGGCCGGAGGTTGCGGCGGTCGCCACCGCCACTCGCCGACGGGCGGCGCCGCGTAGGGGATGCCGAGATATGCATGCACCCCGTGCCGAGCATCGGGCACGCCGCTGATCGTGCCTTGCTGGGTGGTGACCATCGGGGGCGTCGGGGACGATTGCCCCATGACGAGGGCCGACGCGCCGAGGACCACGGCGCAAGCGGCGAGGCGACGAGCGGTGCGCTGCGGTGCGTTCACGCGGCGCAGCATACCCGGAATCTGTCGACGTGCCGTCTCGATGTCTGCGGACGGCAGCCAAAAGGCGGCGACAGGGAAGACAAGTGAGGGGCGTGTCGGTGTGGTGCGCACTCCTGCGGCGTCACGGCTACCCTCAGCGCGCGGCATGGCTGTTGCCAGAGGAGTCGTGGACACACGTCACCTGGAGGTTCCTTGAAGTCCACCGCGCTCGTCACGACCGCCCTGTTGCTTGCCATTGCGCCGACCGCCGATGCCGCCCCGCTGTATGGCACCACGCCAGTGGCGCAGTCGGTGCGTTTCTCGGACTACTCGGATACGACCGCCAACGGCTTCCGGACCTACGACGCATTCACACTGGGCGTAGACGCCTCGGTCGAGCGAGTGGCGTGGATCGGCCTCTGGATCGATCTGGCGGCGCCGCAGCCGGCACCGGCGCCGGGCCAGGACGTCGCGACGTGGGATGTCGCCCTCCATGCCGACAACGGCGGGGTGCCGGGCACGCTGCTCTCGATGCAATCGTTCGCAGTTGGTGACGTCAACGCGAGCTACATCGGCACCGGCGGCTTCAACGTCGGCAGCGCCTACAACGTCAACTACTACTCCTACATGGTCGATCTGGACACACCCGTGGTTCTCTCGACGGGGACGCCCTATTGGCTGTCGGTCATGGCCAGGGGCGGCACGCAGCCCCAACAGTTCGCCTGGCTCGGCGGCCTCGGCGGAGACGGTTCGTCGTACCAGCAGTTCCTGGGGCCGAACCTCACCCTCGTGAGCGCATCGACCGTGAACGCCGACCGCGCCTTCTCCCTGGAGGGGACGGTAGCGGTTCCCGAACCCTCGGCGCTGCTGTTGCTCGGCGCCGCGGCGTGCGTCCTTCGACGAGCGAGGGCCAGACGATCGGTGGTGTAGTCGAAAGCCCAGGAGCGGGGGGGTGGCGAACACCGCTGCGCCCCGCCGGGATCTGCCTCCGCCTGTCGGTTGCGGCGGCCGCCGGCCCTACCTGCTCCAAGGCGAATTCGTTTCACCAGTGTCCGGGTAAGCCCGCCGCCTGCGCCAACGGCGTGGCCCGCCGCTCGGCGGCCTGCCGTATCGGGCACAGCGACGCCCGGCGGATCAGCCAGATGCCTGGCGACAGCAAAGCCCAGTAGATCCGGAAGCGGGTTCGCGCGTACGCATCGGTGGCGACGGCACGCGTCTCGGTGCGGAAGATTGAGGAGCCCTCACCGAGCGGGTCGGCGCGCAGCGTCCAGGCGATCTTCACGTACGCCGGCTCGTCGAACGCGGCGAACGTCTCCGGGGGCACGGCGCGGAACGTGGGGTTCGGTTCCCACGGCCGCGTGACGGCGCCCATCACGATCTCGCGCCCGGGCCGCTCCGCGAGAGTGCCCCAGCCGAGCGCCCGTGTCTGTTCGAGCAGCCCCGGCGGCACGTCCTGCGCGCCCGCGCGGCTACCGAGCAGCCACTCCCGCGCCGCGAACACGGCACGCACGACGGGCAGGCGCCCGAGTTCCATCCGCGCCGCGGCGTCGAGCGTGATCTCGGCCGGCGCTCCGACGACGATGCGGTGCCGCTCCACGACGTCGGGCGTGGGCATGAAACGGTCGAGCAGCGCATCGCGATCGCCATCGGCGCCCTCGACGGGATGGCCGTACCGCAGCCATTGCAGCGCCACCCAGCCCGCACCCGCCGCGCCCGCGATGGCCACGCCCTTCATCACACGTCCGGCGACGACTGACGACGACTTGCGCATGGGTTCCTCCGAGCGCAGCACACGCACGATGCCTGCCAGCACCGGGTGGGAAGGTCCGCCCGTCGGGCGAGGCCCGACGGCTACGTACCTTCAAGGCGGCGTGCATCCATGAGGATGCGGCCGGCCGGCGTTGCGGAAAGTTCCGCACGCGCTGCGGAGTTGTCCCGGGTTGCGGGGAGGCGACGCGTTGTCGCACGCATCGCAGGCGTGGTACCGCTGTTGCACCCGTCGTTGTCGATGGATCGATCCATCCGCGAGGAGGTCGCCATGTACGACGTCCCGGTCTTCTTCGCCACGACCGAAGGGCAGACGCAGCGCATCGCCGAGACGATCGCCGCGTCACTGCGTGCAGCGGGTCTGGGCAGCATCGCCCTCGAGGTGACGTCCGTCGCGGCGCAGTCGTTCGACTGGACGAATGCTCGCGGTGCCGTGCTCGCCGCATCGCTGCACGCCGGGACACATCAACGGGCCGCCACCGAGTTCGCGGGACGCCACGTGGCGCACCTGAGTGCCGTGCCGTCGCTCTTCGTGTCGGTGAGTCTGAGCGCCGCGTCGCGCAACCCGGAGGAGCGCCTCGCGGCCGAGCGCCTCGCACGGGGGTTCGGCGCAGCAATCGGATGGACCCCGTCGCGCGTGGCGTGCGTCGCCGGCGCGCTCGCCTACACCCGCTACTCGTTCCTGAAGCGCTGGTTCATGAAGCGCATCGCCCGCAAGGAGGGCGGTCCGACCGACACGACCCGAGACCACGAGTTGACCGACTGGGCCGCGCTCGCGCGCCTGGTGTCCGAGTTCGCCGGCCGCGTGCAACGTGCACCCGCGGTCACGTCGTAGGCGTCGGGCCTCGCCCGACGCGCGGCCGCCGGCCGGCCGCTGCACCACGGTCGTCGACTAGAACGCGAACTCGACGCCGAGCCAGCCGGCGCGCGGCGCACCGGGGCTGAAGAAGCGGGGATCCCCCTCGAAGCGCTCGCCCAGCAGGTCGGCGTGGCCGAGCGCGCCGAACGTCAGGTACCGCTCGTCGAACAGGTTCTGCGCCTGCGCGACCACCGAGAGGCGGCGCTGCACCTTCCAGCGCAGACGTGCGTCGACGACTGCAAACGCGGGAAGCGGCGTGAGCAGGTTCGCCTCGTCGCCGCGCAGGTACTGCGACGACTGCATGCGTGCGATGCCCGAGACGTCCACGCGTTCGCCGAGGCGGACCGTGGCGCCGACACGGGCGATGTGCGACGGGACGGCGGGCAACCGGTCGCCGTCCTCGACGGCGATCTCGAGCGCGTCGGCGTCCGGGTGATGCGGGCTCGCGATCCGCAGGTTGGCGCCGAAGGTGGCGCGCTGCCACGTGTAGGCGCCCGTCAGATCGACGCGGCCGACTCGCACGTCGACCGAGGACTCCAGGCCCGTGCGCCGTGTGCTCGCCACGTTCTCGAAGTGCCCTTCACCACGCATCGTGCCGCTGCTCACGAAGATCAGATCGTCACGCACGCGGGTCGAGAACGCGGCCACCGTCCAGCTCGCCTCACCTGCCCGGCCTCGCGCGCCGGCCTCCCACGTGCCGGCGACGACCTGCGCGAGCGGCGGGTCGGAGACGAACGAGTTCGGCAGTCGGCACGGATCGGCCGGATCGGCACAGGTGAGCTCCACCGGCGTGGGAACGCGCGAGGACTGCGAATACCCGCCATACAGGTTCAGCGTGGACGACGCATCGAACGTGAGGCCGGCGGCGGGGTTCACGCGCGTGAAGCGATGGTCACCATCGAGCGACGACCCGAGCTGATCCCACAGCGTCACCGCCGTCCAGTTCAGGCGCGCCGATCCCGTGAGGTGTACGCGCGGCACGATGCGCACCGTGTCACTCACGAACAGCGAGTAGGTGTCCTTGCGTGTCTTCAGGTCCACCGCGACCGACGGGTCGACGATACCGACGCCGATGGCCTCGCGCGTCGGCGTGAGCATCGCGTACTCCGCACCGAAGCCGAACCGGGTCCGCGCCAGGTCGACCGCGGCGCCGGCGATGAACTGGTTGAAGCGCCCACGCACCGGCCGCGACGCGACGATCTGCACCATGCCGCCGGCCGCATCGGTGCGCGTGCGGCTCCGGTTCAGCACGCCGTCGAACTCGTGCTCCTCGTCATCGTCCAGAGCGTCGAAGGCGTCGTGGACCTCGCCCTCGTCATCGTCGTCATCATCGTCACCGGCGTCGCCGTTGAGCGTCGCGATCCGGCTCGGTCGGAAGTAGGCGGTCGCTTCGGTGCGCAGCCACGTGCCGTGCTGGCGCTCGAAGCGCGCGGCGAATGCCGTCAGGTCGTGGTCGGTGCGATCGGGATGCGTGAAAACCGCCGTCCAGTCCTCCTCGAGGAGCAGCGCCGGCGCGGTGCCGTTGCCGAGCAGGTCGTTCGTGGTGAGCGTGGTGTTCACGTCGGCGCGACTCGCCCGCCCCTGCCAGCTCACCTTGCCGAAGACCCGGCGGAGCCGCGACGGCGAGTAGTCGCGCCATCCGTCCTCGCGAAGCCACGACGAGGCGACGTAGGCCGCGATCGAGCCGCGCCGGCCGCCCCAGTCCGCCTCTGCACGCGTCCGGCCGAATGCGCCTCCCGCCAGTGACACGCGGCCGCCGGCCGCGCCAAACCCGTCGCGTGTCCGGATGGAGATCGCTCCACCAAGCGTGTTCAGGCCGAAGAGCGGGTTGGCGCCGGGCATCACCTGCACGCTCTCGATGGCGGACGGCGGCAGCGCGTCCCAGTTGACGACGTCGCCGAACGGCTCGTTGCTGCGCACGCCGTCCTGGTAGACGGCCAGGCCTTCGGAGGCCCCGAGCAGCGGCGAGCCGGTGAATCCACGGAACAGGAGATCGGGCTGGAACATGCCGCCCTGTGCCTCGCTGACGTGCAGGCTGGCGATGCCGCTGGCGAGCAGCGCGGCAAGGTCGGTACTACCGTTGGACAGCACACGGTCGCTGACGACCTGCACGTTCGATGGCACGGCGAGCCGCGGGAGCCCGGACCCGTGCAGCGGCGTGACGGCGACGACGTCCACGGTTTCCTTCACGCCGGGTGGTGTGGCGAGTGGCGCCTGGGGCGTCGTCTGCGCGGCGGCGGCTGCAGGAACGGCGCAGAGCAGGGCGAACAGCAGCGGGCGCATCACGCCATTCTACCGGTCGCCCGCTCCCGCGCGCCTCCGCCGTGGCTTACACTGCCCCCTTTCGTCGTGGTCACACCGCGCCCCGTCCCTGGCACGCAACACGGGGCGTCCGGATGTCGTACAAGCGACGATAGCCACGTGCAGTGGACCCGCCGGCACGCCCGCGGGCCGAAGGAGAGACGGACTCATGAAAGCTGGTACAGGGTTGATCGCGGCGATGGCGCTGGCGGTCACGCTGTCGGTGACGATCCGCGTAGCCGGACAGGCACCGCAGCAGCCGGCGCAGCCGCCGGTCATCGAAGGACATGGCGGGCCGCCGCCTCCAGGCGCGCCGGCGCCGCAGTCCCCCACGACGCAGGCCCCCCGCCCCGGCGGTCAGCCGGCACAGGCCCCGCGGGGTCGCTTCCCCGCCCAACAGCGTCCCAAGGGCGACCCGGACGTCATCCAGCGCGGTCGCGGCATCTTCGCCGGTTCGTGCGGTCCCTGCCACGGCGCCGACGCCCGGGGCGGACAGCTCGGCGGGCCGAACCTGCTGCGCTCCGAGCTCGCGCTCAACGACAGGGAAGGGGAACTGCTCTTCCCCGTCATCAAGAACGGGCGGCCGGGCACCACGATGCCCCCCAGCCCGCTGCCCGACGGCGACATCAGGGCGGTCATCGCGTTCATCCACGACCTGCACAGCAAGATCGGCGGCCAGGGCAACCCGCCGCCCGGGGAGGAAGTGGAGCTGGACATCCTCGTCGGCGACGCAAAGGCGGGTGCGGCCTTCTTCGCGGCGCGCTGCGCGACCTGCCACTCGCCGACCGGCGACCTGAAGGGCATCGCGACGCGCGTCTCGCAGCCGAAGGCCCTGCAGAACCTGTGGGTGTCGGGCGGCCGCGCGATCGGGCGCGGGCCGGCTGCCGCGCGGACCGGGACCGCGCCGCGAGCGGTCACGACCGCCACGGTCACGCTCCCGACCGGTGAACAGGTCACGGGCACCCTGCTCCGCATCGACGACTTCACGGTGACGATCGGCCAACCCGGCGGCATGCAGCGCACGTTCCGCCGCTCCGGCGACGTGCCGAAGGTGGAGATCACCGATCCGCTGTCGGGCCACCGCGAGCTCCTGACGGTGCTCACCGACACGAACATGCACGACGTGACCGCCTACCTGGTGACGCTGAAATGAAAACGAACCGACTGTTGCTGACGCTCTCGCTGCTGGCGCTGCCGATCGCGCTCGCCGGCGAGGCTCCCTCGCTGGACCCGAAGCGGCTGGTGCAGCCGCTCGGCGACGACTGGCCCACGTACTCTGGCGACTACACCGGGAAGCGCTTCAGCCCGCTCACACAGGTGGATCGCACCACCGTGAAGCAGCTGTCGCTGGCCTGGACGGCGAAGCTCACCGCCGGCAACGGCGGCGGCGGGCGTTTCCGCTTCGGCGGCGGCGCGCCGGTCATCGTCGGCGGCGACGGGCCCGACAACCTGCCCCCGGTGCCGGCAAACGTCAAGGGCACGCCGCTGATGATCAACGGCACGCTCTATGTGACGTCGCCCGACAACGTGTGGGCGATGGATGCCCGCGACGGCCGCGAGCTGTGGCACTACTTCTGGCGGACGAAGGGCAGCACGCCGATCGCCAACCGCGGCGTCGGCATCTGGCGCGATTACCTGTACTTCGTCACGCCCGACAACTACTTCGTGTCGCTCGACGCCAGGACGGGCAAGGAACGCTGGAACAAGGTCCACGCCGACTTCGCGCAGCAGTACTTCTCGACGATGGCGCCGATCGTGGTGGACGACCACCTCCTGCTCGGCACGGGCAACGACATCGACTCACCCGGCTACATCCAGTCGTTCGATCCGGAAACCGGCGAGGTGCAGTGGCGGTTCTACACCGTGCCGATGAAGGAAGGCGATCCCGGCCTCGAGACGTGGCAGAGCCTGCAGGCGGCCAAGTACGGCGGCGGGCACCCCTGGCTGCCCGGCGTCTACGACCCCGAGACGCGGCTCTACATCTTCGGTACCGGCAACCCGATCCCCGCCTACACGGCCGGCCGTGGTGAAGGGGACAACCTGTACACGTGCTCGCTCATCGCGGTGCACGTGGACACCGGCAAGATGGCGTGGGCGTTCCAGACCTCGCCGCACGACATGCACGACTGGGACTCGGCGCAGACGCCCATCCTGTTCGAGGCGACCATCGACGGCAAGCCGCGCAAGCTGGTGTCGACGGCTGCACGCAACGGCTACTTCTTCACGCTCGATCGCACCACCGGCGAGCACCTCGTGACGACGAAGTTCAGCTCGGATGCCAACTGGGCCAAGGAGGTGGACAGCAAGGGCTCGGTGCGCC
>JAEYZV010000523.1 GCA_023427865.1 Acidobacteriota bacterium | reverse complement strand
CAGGTACACGTCCCACCCGAACGCCATCAGCGCCGCGTCCACGTCGGGCGCGATGCCGCCGAGCACCGTTGCCGCCACGACGCCGCGCGCGGTGTCGCGATTGGCGCGCAGCGCCGACACCATGCGGGCGAACAGGAGGTGCGAGATGGGGTCCACTATTCGGGAACCTCGTCGGCCTTCGTCGTTCGGCCCTCGGCCTTCGAGCACCGATCCTGGTCGGCCTTCGTCGTTCGGCCCTCGGCCGTCGATGCTCCCGGATCGACGCCTCCCGGCACGCCGTCCCCGGCTCCCCCGAATCCCGAATACCGAATCCCCAATCCCGAATCCAGAGGCCCGACCGCCCCGTCGCCCTCCTCCCAGTACCGATGAAACTGGTACCAGCAGTCCGGGCGCGCGAGGATCTGCTCCTCGAGGAGATGCGCCATGTGCTGCGCCGTCTTCTGGACCTGCTCCTGGCGGTTGCCGCCGCGGTCCACGAGGATCGGCTCCTGCGGTAGCGCCCTGAAGCGTCCCCGGCCTTCGCGCACGAGGAAGATCGGCACGAGCGGCGCGCCGGTCAGGTAGGCGAGCAGTGCGGGTGTGCCGAGGAAGTGCGTGCGCCGGCCGAACATCGTCACGGGCACGCGATCGCGATCGACGCTGCGATCAATGAGCATCGCGACCATGCGCCCTTCCGCAAGGCGCCGGCGGATCTGCAGCGGCGTGTCCAGTGACTGGCGTACTTCGAGCGTGTCGACGTGAAGCGACTCGCGCACGCGGTGCCGCAACCGGTTGACGATCGGATCCGGCTCGGGCATCGCCACCACCGACAGCGGCACGCCCAGCGCCTTCATCATCACGCTGCCCGCTTCCCAGTTGCCGAAATGGCCGGTGACGAGGATCACGCCGCGGCCGAGGGCGAGCGCGTCGGTGAGCCGCTCGCCGTGCTCGTACCTGAACCGCTCGAGCGCCTTCTCGCGCGACCACGACAGCGACCGCATGAAGTCCATCCAGTCGTCGGTGTACGTGTGGCACGTGCGGTAGGCCCGCCGGCGCAGCTGCCGGTCGCTCTCGTTCGGAAACACCGCGCGCAGGTTGTCGACCAGTGCATCGCGGACGCTCGGCATGCAGTGGCCCACGAGCCAGGCGCCGGCGTGGGCCACGGGCCACGAGATCGGCAGCGGCGCATACCTCGACCCGAGATAGCTGCCGCCGACGACGAACGCGCCGTTCAGCCGGTGCGTCACCCAGCGGATGGGCTCCCTGGCGCTCACGCTCACGACGGCAGCTCCTGATCGCGCGAGAACCTGTAGGAGAGCGCGCGGAGGATGTTGCGCGTGGTGTCGCGCACAGGACGGATCTTGCTCTTCTCGTTGCGGTACACCGCCGCAATCGGCACGCTGGCGATGCGCGCGCGGCGCTTGGCGAGCTTCACCACGAGCTCGCTCTCGAAGTCGTACCCGGTGGCCTGCAGGGGGATCGTCCTGAGGATGCTGGTTCGCACCAGCCGGAACCCCGATTGCGTGTCCTTCAGGTCCACGCCCATGAGCGTGGCGAGCGCCCAGCTGCCGATGACGTTGGCCCAGTAACGGGAGGCGGGCATCAGGTCTCGGACGAACACGCGCTCGCCGACGACCATGGCGGCGTCGGTGGCCGCTGCTTCGGCCACGAGCGCCGGAATCTCCTCGGGTCGATGCTGCCCGTCGGCGTCCATGAAGACGACATGGGTCGCCTCGCTGGCGAGGATGCGCGCCAGCCCGGCACGGATCGCCGTGCCCTTGCCGCTGTTCCGATCGAGCCGCACGACCTCGGCACCCGCTGCGGCCGCAATCGCTCCGGTGCCGTCGGTCGACCCGTCGTCGACGACGACGACATGCGCGACGTGACGGGCCGCACCACGGACAACGCCGCCGATCATCGCCGCCTCGTCGTAGGCAGGAATGAGCGCGCACACCTTCATGCCTCGCGCTCCGCGCCGTGCACTACCGCCGGCAGCACCACGAGCGCTGCCACGAGAGCCGCCGCCAGCGTCGCGACCGACGTCAGCCCCAGCGACCGTAACGGCGCGTACGACGACAGGACCAGCGTACCGAAGCCGACGATCGTCGTCGCTCCCGCCAGGAGCATCGCCGGACCGACGAGCGACAGCGACTCGCTCATCGAGGCGCCGCGGGGGGCGAGCGTCGGGTGCAGCAGGTGGATGCCGTAGTCGACGCCGATCCCGAGGAACATCAGCACCGCGAACACGCTGAACAGGTCGAGCACCACACCCGCCCAGCCGAGCGCGCCAAGTCCCCAGACCAGGCCGCCCACCGTCGGCAGCATCGCAAGCAGCGTGGGCCGGATGGCCCGGAACTCGAGCCAGATGAGCAGCACGACGACGATCGCGCCGAACCCGAGGCCGAGGCCGAGTTCTTTCGGGAAGCGCGCCGCCAGTGAGGCGTTGACGAGCGGCAGGCCGGTGAGCACGAGGCCCGGCAGCGTCGCGACGCGCGCCTGCAGCGCCGCCACGGCGGCCGCATCCGCGGCGGTGGCGTACGTCACCACCACGTAGTCGCCGTTGTCGCGCCGGATGAAGCGCCCGGCCACGTCGCCCAGGCCGTGTGACTGCAGGCCTTCGAGCGTGATGGTCTGCCTGGCGTCGAGCAGCTGCGGCAGCCGCGAGCGGAATGGCGCGAACGTGCCCTCCACGAACCCTTCATCGGCCGCCGCGGCATCCACCGCATCAGCCACGCTGGCGGTGTGGGCAGGCAGCTGCGCGAGCGCCTCGCGGCGCGCGGCCTGTGCGCGGCGTGAGGGCAGCACGAGTTCCGGCCCGACGAGTGCGAGGCCATCGATGCCGGCGCCCGAATCGGTCAGCGCTTCGTGACGCGTCAACAGCGGCTCCAGTTCGGCGCCGCGGCTCATCACCAGGTACACGTCCTGTGCGAGGCCGAACCGCTCGATGATGCGCGTCTCGAGGGCGAGCCCGGGACCGGTCGGCCGGAGGCGTTCGATGCGCGGATCGACGCGGACGCGCGTCAGCCCCCAGGCGAGCGGCACGCTGCCGACGAGCGCCACGATGACGATGGCGCGGCGGTGGCGGGCGACCCATCGCGCCAGTCCCGGCAACGACAGGTCGCGCGATCTCGCTACCCATTCCCGTCCCGGCAACCCGGCAACGAGTACCGTCAGCGTGAAGAGCACCGTCAGCAGCATGCCGATGCCGATCACGCCGCCCAGCTGCTGCAGGCTCGGGAAGCTCATGAACCACAGCCCGAGGAACGTCGCCGACGTCGTCAGCGCGCCGAGCAGCACGCTCACGCCGGTGCCACCGAGCTCGCCCACCGCCTCGAGAGGAGTCGCACCGCGCGCAAGCCTGGCGCGGTAGGCCACGAACAGGAGCACGAGCCCATCGTCGCCGAGCCCGAAGAGCATGGCGGAGGCGCCAGTGGCGGCCGCGGAGAGCTCGACGCCGATCACCTGGTAGAGCGCCAGCGTCACGAGGGTGCCGAGCAGGACCGGCGCCGCGCCGAAGAGCACGAGCCACCAGTTGCGGAATGCCAGGTAGAGCAGCGTGAGCACGCCCACGAGCGACCACACGGTGTTGCTGATCGACTCGCCCCGCATCAGCGTCTCGGTCTCGACGGCGGTCCTGTGGCCCCCCGCGACGTCGGTACGGGGGGCGGGAAGGTCCTCGTCGGCCCAGAGGGCGCTGAACTCGCTGCGGGTTTCGACCTCGGCCTCCGACACCCGCGCGAGCAGCGTCCGCGCGAAGTCCGTGTCGAACGGCGGCTTGTCGGGATGCACGACGAGCATCCGGGCGCGACCGTCGGGCGTCACGTAACCGTCGGTGCGGCCCGGGTCGATCCGCAGCACGCCCGACGCCCCCTGCAGCCGCTCGCCCATCAACTCGAACCAGCCCAGCGGATCGCGCTGCGCGAGCGCCTTCACCTCCTCCGACGGCAGGGCCAGCAGTTCCTTCGTGCGCCGCACCTGCTCGCGGATGCGCGGTCCGTCCAGCCGCGACACGGCTTCCGCAAATGCGGCCTCGTCGAGGAGCAGGAGCTGCCGGTCGCCGAGGTACCCCCAGTCGCGGCCGGGATCCAGCAAGCCGCTGTCGACGCGCGTGACCTCCGGCAGCGCCCGAAGCCGAGCCGCGAGCGCGTCGACGTAGTCGGCATAGTCGGCAATCGCGCCTTCCTCGGGCGCTTCGACGTACACGTAGAGCTGGTCGAGGCTGCCGAAGCGTTCGAGGTAGGTCTCGAAGGCATCGACGACGCCCGCCTCGCGCGGCATCAACTGCAGCACGTCGGTGCCGAACGTGATCTGGCTGACCGGAACGAGGCTGAGGACCGTCAGGGCCACCGCGAGCCAGAGCACGGCAACGCGCCGGGCTCGCGCCCACGTCATGAGGGCCTGGATGAGACGAGTCACGACCGGGAAAGCAGGGGAGCGGGTCGCGTGCTCAACGCGCCGGTGGCGGCGTGAACGCATCGGCCGCGACCGGCGGGTTGATGCGGACGTCGGCGAATTCCATGAGGCGCGTGTCGCCTCCCGGGTAGTCCATCTTCAGCGCCTGCAGCATCAGCGACGAGCGATCGATCCAGAGATGGACCCTGGACACGCCTTCACGCATCTGTTTGCGCCGCGGCGTGAAGGTCACGAGCCAGGTCCCCGGCCGGTCCGGGGCGACGATGGCGGTGATGTCGAAGTGCTTCCGGAGTTCGGCCGGTGAGGTCCTCTCGAAGAACCGCGACGCGCGGCGCATCGTGCCGCCGATGTCCCGCGTCTCGCGGATGTTGCGGGCAGGCCAGTCGAGCGCGAGCGTGTTGCCGTCGACGATGACCGTGCGGGTGTCCGAACCGGCGTATTCGAGCCGCACCCTGTTCGGCCGCTCGGCGACGACCGTCCCGCGAGCTGTCTGCGGCGCCTTGAGCAGTGTCGAGGTGCTGGTCTCGACGAACGAGGCCGACACCGCCTTCAGGGATTGCTCGAGCGGGGCGCCACGCCTGTAGATCTCGTCGAAGAGATCGTCGTCTTGCGGCCGGGTGCGTTCCTGCGCGGCAGGTGCGGGGGAGGCGGTGTGACCGGACGTCGCCGCGATCGCCCACACCGCCAGCGCGGTGGCGAACACACGACGAAGCGCCCGTTGAAGAGCCATCGAACGAAATGGTAACGTACCCGCCGTGCAGCGACGGGCCGCAATCACTGGCGTTGCTGCCTGTTCCAGCCTCGGCCAGACCCAGGCCTTCATCGACGCACTGCTGGCCGGCCGCAGTGGCATCCGGCCCATCGCCTCGTTCCAGATCACCGGCCGAGGGTCGCAGTGCGCCGCCGAACTGCTCGACTTCGATCCCGCCGCGTTCATCGCCCCGATGAAGCTCCGGCGGATGGACGAGGTCGGGCGCCTCGCCGTCGCGGGCGCGCGCCTCGCGCTCGACGCCGCGCAGTTGCCACGGCCGGCGTCGGGCCACGACGACATCGGGGTGGTGCTCGGCACCTGCACCTGCGGTGTGCACTCCACGGGCGAGTTCCTCGATCGGCTGATCGAACTCGGTCCCACCGGCGCACCGGCCCTGCTCTTCAGCAACACCGTCGGCAACGCGGCGGCGAGTCTCGTCGGTCTCGAGGAGAAACTGCGCGGCCCCAACGCGACGCTGAGCTACAAGGAGGCGTCCGGCCTGGCGGCCGTTGCCCTTGCCACCGATCTCGTGCGCGCCGGCAAGGCCGGAGCCTTCGTCACGGGTGGTGCCGAGGACATCTACGACCTGTATTTCCAGGTGCACGACTGGTTCGGCGTGCTCTCGCAGGACGGCGAGCACCCCGAAGGCGCGCGTCCGTTCGACGTGACGCGGAATGGCTTCGTGATGGGCGAAGGGGCCTTCCTCCTCGTGGTCGAGGATGCCGAGCGGGCAGCAGCGCGGGATGTGAGGGTGCTCGGCGAGGTCCTCGGTGTCGGGGCCACCTCGGGCATCACGCCCGTGAACGCGTGGCCCACAGACCCACGGCCGCTCGTGCGGTGCATGCAGCACGCGATTGCGGAGGCCGGCGTGGCGCCCGCGGAGGTCGGGGCCGTGTATGCGGCGGCAAACGGCTCCGTGGCGTTCGACCGTCTGGAAGCGGAGGCGATCGCGGAGGTGTTCGGGGGGCGGTCCGTCATGACCACATCGATAAAGGGCGCGATCGGCGAGGGCGGCATGTCGGCGTGCGGATCCCTCGTGGCGGCGGTGCTCGCGGGTAACCGCGGTCTCGTGGTTCCCACGGCCGGCCTCGCGTCGCCCGACCCGGCATGCGGGGATCTCGGGTGGGTGATGAGCGAGGCGCAGCCGCTGCCGTCGCCGCATGTGCTCGTCAACAGCTTCGCCAGCGGCGGCACGAACTATAGCGTCGTGCTCCGGGTCGGATAGGCCCGGCTGGGACAGCCGGCCCTACCAGTCCGCAAACCGCCCCGACGGTAGGGCCCGCTCTCCGAGCG
>JAEYZV010000513.1 GCA_023427865.1 Acidobacteriota bacterium | reverse complement strand
GTAGACGTCCGGTCCGATCGCATGCTTAGGCGTCGGGCCTCGCCCGACGCACGAACCGCCGCGCAGGGCCTGCGGCTACGGACGTTAGGTGAATCCGGTCCCTGCGCTCGGGAGGCGGACGCGCGCGATGCAGCCGGTCCGGTCCCGCCGGTTCTCGAGTGCGACGCTGCCGCCGTGCGCATCGGCGATCTGCCGGCACAGCGCCAGACCGATGCCCGTGCCGCCGGGCCTTGTCGTGAAGAACGGCACGAAGACGTCCGCGCCGGCGGTCACGCCGTGCCCTTCGTCGATCACCCGAATCTCCACGGCCTCGTCACCAGGTGCCAGACTCCACTCGACACGCACGCCGCCGTGCGTCTCCCGCACCGCGTCGAGCGCATTGCGCAGCAGGTTGATCAGCAGCTGCTCGACCTGGTCGGCATCGGCGCGGAGCACGCTGGCCGGACCGCCGGCGACCGTCACCTGCGGTGCGGCCTCGAGCGCCACCACGCGGGCCACGAGTGTGGCGACATCGACGTCGCGGAACGTCGGCGGCGGCAGCTTCGCGAGCGTGGCGTAGCCCCTCAGGAAGCGGTTCAATCCCTCCGCGCGCTGCTCGATGACGCCCAGGCCGCGGCGCACGTCGGCACGCACCCCCTCGTCGAGCGGGCCGCGGTCCACGTATTGCGCCAGGCTGTTGGCAATCGACGTAATCGGCGTCAGCGAGTTGTTCAACTCGTGGCTCAGGACGCGAATGAGCCGCCGCCATGCCGCGCGTTCCTCCTCGCGCAGGGCGCGACTGACGTCGTTGAGCACGACGAGGTGGTGTGCGAGTCCGTCCTGGCGGAACGAGGAGTGGCGCACTTCCCATCGGCCGGACGCCTGAGGGAAATCGAGGCTGACGAGGCGGGCGGGAAGCGGATCGAGCAATGCCTCGCAGCCGAGGGCGGCCGCCGATTGGCCGAGGAGCTCCGCGACGGGCCGCCCGAACAGGCGAGCCGCCGCGGGATTGGCGAGCGCGAGCGCCTGACGACCGTCGAAGGCGAGGACCGCGGCATCGAGTTCGGCCATGACCGTGGTCAGCAGCGCGCTGGCCTCGACCTCGGTGAGCCGCTGCCGCTGCAGCCATTCCGCAAGCGCGTTGACTTCGCCCAGCACGAGCCCGAGGCCATCGTCGCCCTCGTCGCGCCGGGCGCGGGTGGAGTAGTTGCCTTCCCGCAGCCCCTGCAGCAGTCCGGCGGTCGTTCGCAGCGGGCCGAGGACGGCAGCCCGCAGGCGGAAGAGTGCATAGGCGCACCACACGGAAAGGGCGAGAAGCGCAGCGGCCCTGGCCGGCACGGGCCAGGGTTGCTGCGCCACGCTCCAGGCCGACAACGCAAGCAGCGGCAGCACGAGCACAGCCGCCCACGCGGTGAGGCGCCGGTCGTGCCGCATGCCGCTAGAGCCCGTACCGTTGCAGCCGGCGGTACATCGCGCTGCGGCTGAGGCCGAGTGCGTGCGCCGCGGCCGTGACGTTGCGGCCGTGGCGGTCGAGCGCCTTCCGGATCAGGAACGCCTCGACCTCCTCGAGGCTCATGTCGTCGAGGCGGTTGCCGCCCTCGCGCGCGGGACGCAGGGCGAGCGCCTCTGGGGGAATCTTCGGGCCGTCCGACATCAGCACCGCGCGTTCAACGGCGTGATCGAGTTCGCGGATGTTTCCGGGCCAGGCGTGATCGAGCAGGGCCTGCACCGCAGGAGGCGAGAAGGCGTCGATCGACTTGCGGTAACGCGTCGCATGGCGCGCCAGGAACAGCGCGGCCAACTCCGGGATGTCCTCGCGACGCTCGCGCAGCGGCGGCATGTGTACTTCGACGGTGTTGAGGCGGAACAACAGATCGCGACGGAAGCGGCCGGCGTCCACCTCGGCATGCAGGTCGGCATTGGTGGCCGAGATCAGCCGTACGTCGGCCCGGCGCGTGCGCGACGACCCGAGCCGTTCGAACTCCCGCGTCTCGAGCACGCGCAGCAGGCGGGCCTGGACCGAGGCCGGCATGTTGGCGATCTCGTCGAGGAACAACGTGCCTCCGTCAGCCACCTCGAACCGCCCGATGCGTTCGGCGCGTGCGTCGGTGAAGGCGCCGCGCTCGTGGCCGAACAGTTCGCTGTCGACGAGCGTCTCCGACAGGCCGCCCGTGTTGACCGAGACGAAGGGCGCGGTGGCGCGCGGCGACGAATCGTGCAGCGCCTGCGCCAGCAGCGTCTTGCCCGTGCCGTTCTCGCCGGTGATCAGCACGTTGGCGTCGGACGGTCCGACACGCGCCAGCACCTGCAGCACCGGTTGCATCGCCGCCGATCGCGCGACGAGCGGGGCACCCGCGCGCGGGCGGAGCAGGGCGTTCTCGGCCTCGAGCCGGCGGGTCCGGCGCAGCGCGCGTCCGAGTTCCACCTGCGTCCGCAGCACCGCGAGCAGGCGCGCGTTCTCCCACGGCTTCTGGATGAAGTCGCCGGCACCACGTCGCATCGCTTCGACCGCGATGTCCACGGTGCCCCAGGCGGTCATCACGACCACCGGCATCGTGTCGTCGAGACGCCGCAATTGCGCCAGGAGGTCGAGGCCTTCGGCTCCCGACGTGGTGTCGCGGGCGTAGTTCAGGTCGATCAGCGCCACGTCGTGCTCGCCGCGCTCGACGGCCGCCAGCACGGCGCCCGGCGATCCGACGCCGTCGACCTGGTAGCCCTCCAGCTTCAGCAGCAGGCGCACGGCTTCCACGACGTCGGCCTGGTCGTCGGCGACGAGGACGCGTGCGGGGACCGTCACGTCGGAGGCAGTGACGGGCGTGGTGGGCATGCCGATGCCCGGCAGTCTATCGGTCGGTGACGGCAACACCAAGGGACTGACGCTCCTCGGGCGTGCCCGCGTGGTCCTCTTGCACGATGCGTCCGTCGAACAGGTGCACCGACCGCGTCGCGTGCGCCGCGTACCGCGGGTCGTGCGTGACCATGCAGATGGTGGCGCCGTCGCGGTGCAGGTCCCGGAGCAGCTGCATGACGATCTCGCCGTTGTGCGAGTCCAGGTTCCCGGTGGGCTCGTCGGCGAGCAGGATCGAGGGCTGGGTGACGACGGCACGGGCGACGGCGACGCGCTGCTGCTGGCCGCCCGAGAGCTGGCCGGGCAGGTGACGCGACCGGTGCCCCATGCCGACGCGCTCGAGCGCCTGTTCGACGCGCTTGCGTCGTTCCGCCCCCGACATGCCCATGTAGGTGAGCGGCAGCTCCACGTTCTCGTAGACGGTCAGGTCGCCAATCAGGTTGAAGCTCTGGAAGATGAAGCCGATCTCGCGGTTCCGGGTGCGGGCGCGCTCGGCCACCGACAGGCTCTCGACCGGACGGTCGTTCAGCCAGTAGCGCCCTTCGGTCGGCGTATCGAGGAGGCCGAGGATCGACAGCAGGGTGGACTTGCCGCAGCCGGACGGACCTGCGATCGCGACATACTCACCGAAATCAATCGACAGGTGGATGCCATCGAGCGCATGGGTCTCGATCTCGTCGCCTGCGAACACCTTGCGAATGCCTTCGAGGCGGATCAGCGGATGCGTCATGAGGTCGGTCCTCCAGAGGTCTTTCCTGATGTGCGTGCGTCGTGGTGCGCAGACGGCCGCCTGCGACGGCTTTACCTGATCTGTAGCTGATCGACCTGATCCCAGGCCGACATGTCCGAGAGGATCACGCGTTGACCTACCTGCAGCCCGTCGAGCACCTGGATGTGCCGCACGGAGCCCTTCCCGAGGCGGACCTGCCGACGATGCGCCATGCCGTCCGCGTCGGTCTGGAACACCGAGATCGTGCCGCCCTCCTGGCCGTTCGAGGGTCGCGCCATGTACAGCACGTTGGCGAGCCGCTCGATCTCGATGATGCCGTCGACCGACAGGTCGGGACGTGCACCGCGGGGCAGATCGCCGACGAACGTGATGTCGACGAGCACGGTACCGCTGACGGCGGCCGGATCGACACGCGACACGCGCCCGTCCGCCACGCCGTTGCGCGTGTCGACGCGCGCGACCTGGCCAATCTGCACGTCGCGCGCCTGCGTCTCGGGCACGCGCACCTGCGCCTTCAACTGCGCCGGGTCGGCCACCCGGGCGACGTTGGTGCCTGCCGACACCTGGCTGCCGACCTCGACCGGCACTGCCTGCAGCACACCGTGCATCCCGGCCCGCACCCGCAACTGCCCGAGCTGCTCCTGCTTCAGCGCGAGGAGTGCGCGCATCCGCGAGACTTCTGCCTGTTGTTCGGCGATCTGCTGCGGCCGCATGCGCTGGCCGACGTCGAGGCGCTTGCGTTCCGCCGCGACCTGCGTCTGCAGAGCCCTGGCGCGGGCGGCAGAGCGGCGGTGCTGCAGCTCTGAGACGAGGCCGTCGGCCAGCAGCGTCCGGTCCGCCTCGGCATCGGCGTTGGCTTCCTCGAAGTCCGCTTCCGTCCTGGCGACCTGCGCCTCCTGGGCGAGCAGCGCCGTCGTCGCGTCGGCGTCCGCGCGGCGCAGGCGCGCCTCGGCGGCTTCGAGTTGCAGACGGGTATCCACCACTTCCTGTTCCAGGGCCGGATTCTGCAGCTCCAGGATCACGGCGTCGGGCTCGACCTGTGCGCCGGGGCGGAGCAGGATGCGCTCGACCCGACCGTCGGTCGCCGCGGGGATCCACGCCGTGTCGACGGGCACCAGCGTGCCGGTCCCCCGCACTTCCCGTACGAGCTCTCCCCGCTGCACCGTGTCGAACCAGAGCGGGGCCCCGTCAACCGATGGCGCCGCGGGGGCCATGCGCATCACGCCCACGCCGCCGGCGACGACGATCACGGCCGCCACGGCCGGCACCCGCCAGCGCTGGAGTCGGCGGCGGCGACGCTGTTCGGGTGTGAGCGCGAGATCGGGCACGGCCGCGGCTTGTTCAAAGTCCGGGCCAGCGTCCCGTCCTGCCAGCACACGCTGGTTCCGGTATGGCGGGGTGCGCTGACCGTCCGCTTGTGGGACGCGGCGTCCCACGAGCGCGTCGTCTGGCGTCAGCGCTGGCTCGCGGAGCTCACTCCTCGCCGAACCGCAACACGTGCCTGACCCCCTGGAGGAGGCGCTGCCATCTGGCTTCCTCCTCGTCCAGCTGGCGACGACCTGTGGGCGTCAGGACGTAGACGCGCGCCTTGCGTTGGCTCTCGGTGATGCTCCAGCTGGACTTCACCCAGCCGGACTCCTCGAGACGTCGCAGCGCAGGGTAGAGCGATCCCTCCTCGACACGCAGGAGCGCGTGCGAGGCCTGCTGGATGTGCTGGGCGATGGCGTATCCATGACGCGGCCCGCCCTCCAGGGTCTTGAGAATCAGCAGCGTGAGGGTGCCCTGGAGCGCGTCTGTGCGTGGGGCCACTTATACCTCGAATCCGATGCCTAGAATTCTACACCCGCGGTGGCCGTATCCTTGCGCCCGTGAACGACGAACGTCCTGAGCACAGCGACCGCCACATCGACGCGTACCTCGATCACCTGCGCGTCGTGCGTCGCCTGCAGCCACTCTCGATCGAGAGCTACAGTCGCGACCTGCTTCAACTCGCGCGGTTCGCCGCGGGCCGGCAGACCACGCCCGACACCCTGGACCTGCACGATCTCGAGGCGTTCGTTCGTCAGTTGATGGCGGAGGGGTACTCGCCGAGGTCGGTGGCGCGCACCGTGGCCGGCGTGCGCGGTTTCTACAAGCACCTGCTGGTGTCCCGGCTGATTGCCAGCAACCCCGCCGACGATCTGCGCCCGCCGCGTGCCTGGCGCGAGTTGCCGCGATACCTCTCGCTCGAGGAAGTCGATGCGCTGCTCGCGGCGCCAGACCTGTCCACGCCGCGTGGGCTGCGCGACCGCGCGTTGATCGACCTGCTCTACGCGACGGGCCTGCGCGTCTCCGAACTCGTCACGCTGAAACCCTCGGACCTGAACCTCGACGTCGGTTACCTCACGTGCATCGGGAAGGGCGACAAGCAGCGCCTCGTGCCGGTAGGGGAGCAGGCCGTCGCGTCGCTCCGCACGTACATGGCCGCAGGTCGATCGGGGTTGCTGAAGGGGCGGTCGTCTGCCTGGCTGTTTCCGAACGGGCGCGGCCCCGCTGCGCTGACGCGCGTCGGCTTCTGGAAGTTGCTCAAGACGTACGCGCTGAAGGCGGGCGTGACGTCCGACGTGTCGCCGCACGTGCTGCGCCACTCGTTCGCGACGCACCTGCTGGATCGCGGAGCGGACCTGCGCGCGATTCAGATGATGCTCGGTCACGCGGCGCTGTCGACGACGCAGATCTACACCCACGTGCTGGAGGCGCGATTGAAGCGGCTGTACGAATCGCATCATCCGCGCGCGTAGGGAAGGCGCCACGGTGACCGCCCGGTCGGCACGACGCACCCGCACCCCGGCTCCGATTCGGAAAGCCAACGCTAACGATTGTCGGCCGGCCGACAAAGAGGGCGCGTGCGAGAACCGCCGACAGCGCCGGCCGCGCAGCAGTTCTGCGAACGCGTCGTCAGGTTCTCGCCGTCAGGACGAGGTATGCGGCGACCGCCACGAACAGGATGTTCGGCGCCCATGCGGCAAGCGGCGGCGCCAGCACACCCGCGCTGCCGACTGCTGCAAACAGGCTCTGCGTCGTCCAGTACAGGATGGCCAGCACGATGCCGATGCCGATGCCGAAGAGTGTCCCCTTGCGCCCGGTCGTCACCCCGAACGGAATGGCGATGAGCGTCATGATCACAGTGATGAACGGGAACGCGATCTTGCGGTGCAGGGCCACCTGCAACGGCACCGTGTTGTAGCCCGCCTTGTTCAACTCCGCGATGTGCGACTGCAGCTGGTGCACCTTCAGCCGCTCGGCGAGCACCGCGTCGGGTTCCTCCACGCCGAAGTACTCCGGCGGTTCGATCGTCAACGGACGGGTGGGGAAGAGCGCGAAGTCGGTGACGGCGTTGCGGTCGCCGAACGTGCGCGCCCACCCGAAGTCGGCCCGCCAGGTCGTGCCGTCCATGTGCGTCGCGACACGCGCGTACACCCGGCTGGTGACGTTCCAGCCGCGAGAGCCGAACGTGTAGACGGTGAGTTCGTCCAGGCGCTGGGCGCGGGGATCGAAGCGCCCGTAGTGATAGAGCCGGCCGTCGCTCCCCGCCATCCACTGGCGGCTGGCGATGCTGAACGTGCGCGGGGCTCCACTGCGAATCGTGTTCTTCAACTCGTCGGCGCGGCGGTTGGACGCCGCGAGGATGCTCTGTTCCATCCCGAAGAGGACGAGGCTCCAGACGAGGCCGAACATGATCATCGGCACGGTCGCGCGGTACAGGGAGACACCGCACGCCTGCATCACCGTGAGCTCGCTCGTGCGCGTCAGCAGGCCCACCGTGACGAGCGTGCCGACGAGCGCGGCCATCGCGGTGATGTAGTACGTGTACTGCGGCGTCGAGTACAGGAAGAACGACAACAACATCTGGCCCGTCGTCCGGCCCTTGAAGAGGTACTCGCTGAAGTCGGTGAAGATCGCGATGTAGAAGACCGCGAGCATGCCGAGGAAGGTGACGCCGAAGACGCGCAGATAGATGCGGCTGAGGTAGCGATCCAGGAGGTTGACACCGGGGAAGCTGCCCTGCGGCACCTTGATTACGACGACGACGCGATTGCTGCGCCGTGCGGGGGAGAGCGACGGCTGCGCAGACGGACGGCTCGACGGTTGCGAAGATACGGGCGTCGGCGCTCGCTGCGACCGGCCGTTCTGCGAGCCGTCCCGACGCAGGACGCGAGTCACGACGTCCGGAATCGGGATGCTGATGCTGGGGGAGAACTCGTACCCGCGCGACTTCATCACCAGCAGGACTGCACCCGCGGCGCCGAGCACGACGTTCGGGATCCAGAGCGCGAACTCCGCCGGCACTCGCTGCCCCTTGGCGAGCGCTTCGCCCATGTACATCAGCACGTAGTACACCAGCACCACGGCGATGCCGATCACGAAGCCGGCGTTCTTGCCGTCCTTGCGGTGCGACACGCCCAGCCCGAGCGCGATGAGCCCGAACACCAGGCAGGCCACCGGGATCGTGTACTTCCGCTGGATGGCCATGATCGGGTTGTGCGGCGAGAGCCCCTGCTCGCGCATCTCGCGCGCCTTCGTACGCAGCTGAGGGATCGTCAGCTCGTTGTCGCCGGGCGTGACGCCGTGGCGCGGGAACACGGTTTCGGGGTCGAGCTGGACCGTGAGCGCCTGAAAGCTCTGGAGCTCGTACTGGTCCGGCGCGTCCGCCTTCGAGCGGTGCAGGATGCCGTCTTCGAGGATGAGGTCGCCACGTCGCTGTGATGGCTCGAGGACGAAGTGGCCGCGCTCGGCGGTGAGCAGCTGGGGTTCACCCGGGTTCCGGGTATCGGCGAGGAACACCCCACGCCAGCCGCGGGTGTTGGGCTGCACGTCCCGGACGTACAGCACGAGGTTGGGGAACTCGTCGAAGAAGACGCGCGGCCGGACGTCGCTCTCGGCCTTGGCCTGGATGATCCGGAAGGTGATGTCGCGGAAGGTCTGGTTCCCGCGAGGCAGCGCCTCGATCATGATGTAGGCCGTTGCCGCGGTCGCGACGACCGCCATGAGCGCGACCGGCCGCAGGATGCGATAGAGGCTCACGCCGCAGGCCTGCATGGCGACGGCCTCGCGGTCGGCCGACAGGCGCCCGAGCGCCATCAGCAAGCCCACCAGCAGACTTATCGGGATCGTCAGCGCCAGCGACGAGGGCAGCAACGTCAGCAGGATGCGCCCGATGGTCGGCAGATCCACGCCCTTGGCGATGAGATCTTCCGCCACGTCCATGATCGTGGGGATCTGCAGCAGGAACGTCAGGATGAGCAGCGTCAGCCCGAACGGCGCCAGCGTCTCGCGAATGATGTAGCGGTCGAGCGTGCGAAGCATGCGGTGGTCGCAGGAGGCGGG
>JAEYZV010000461.1 GCA_023427865.1 Acidobacteriota bacterium | reverse complement strand
CCCCGACGCCGATCAACGGAGGGCCTGCGGCCGGGACGTGACCGCCGGGCCTTCCCCGGCGGTCGTGCGGCACGTCATTCGTCGCCGAAGCTGATGCCGAGCGACTTCGCGGTGCGCACCACGTCGCCATCCGCGGGCACGAGGCGCATCTTGCCGCCGACGTCGGCCAGGGGGATCGAGCCGATTTCGGGTGGGTGGAAGGCGACCATGCGGTCGCTCTCGCCTTTCATCAGGAGCTCGACGGCCATCGCCCCGAAGCGCGTCGCCAGCATGCGGTCGAAGCTCGTGGGCGACCCTCCACGCTGAAGATGCCCGAGAACGACCGTGCGCGTCTCCTTGCCGGTCAGCTTCTCGAGCTCAGCCGCCACGCGGTGCCCTACCCCGCCAAGGCGCTCCACGTAGCCGCCGTCGGCGGCCTTGACGAGCGACACCTTGCCGCCGCGCGGCACGGCACCCTCGGCGACCACCACGATGCTGAACTTGGCGCCGAACGCATCGCGGTCACGAATCCGCTTCGCGACGACGTCGATGTCGTAGGGGATCTCCGGGATCATGATGATGTCGGCGCCGCCGGCCACGCCCGAGTACAGCGCGATCCAGCCGGCGTAGCGCCCCATCACTTCGACGACCATCACGCGCTGGTGCGCCTGCGCGGTGGTGTGCAGCCGATCGATGGCATCGGTGGCGAATGCCACGGCCGTGTCGAAGCCGAAGCAGTTGGTGGTGCCGACGATGTCGTTGTCGATCGTCTTCGGGACGCCGATGATCGGCATGCCCTTCTTGTTGAACTCGTGCGCGATGGACAACGTCCCATCGCCGCCGATCACGACGATGCCGTCGATCTTCAGCTTGTGGAACATCTCCATGCAGCGCTCGGCATAGTCCCTCGGGCCGTCGCTGGTCTCGATCGGCTTGACGAACGGGTTGCCGCGATTGACCGTGCCGAGGATGGTGCCGCCAAGGCGGAGGATGCCGGTGACGTTCTTCGGCGTGAGCACCGTGTGCCGATTCGTCTCGAGCAGCCCGTCGAAGCTGTTCTCCAGGCCCAGGCACTCGATGCCGTGATTGTAGGAAGCCTTGACGACGGCGCGGATCACCGCGTTCAAACCAGGGGCGTCACCCCCTCCGGTGAGTACACCAATCCGACGAACCTTGCTCATACGAAGACGTCTATCCTCTGGGGAATCCGGAGGCAATCCGGCCGGCGCGCCGTGCGCAGGAGAACCGCAGAAGTATAAACGGAAAAGGGGCGGCCCGCCGCGCGGGCACGCCCCTCATGACAGACGGTGTCCCGTCGTCGCGCCACGACTAGCGCCGAGTCGCCTGATCCCAGACGGTGGCGGCGCCCCCACCGACGGCCGCGCCAATCAGCGCGCCCTTCTTGCCTCCGGTCGCCGCGCCAATCCCGGCGCCGATCCCCGCCGATGAACCGATGATGAGCGCGCTCTTCTTCCAGCTGCGCCCCTTCTTGCGGTACTCGACCACATCATCGTCGTAGATCGCGGGGCGAGCCGCCGGGCGCGTGCTCACCGTACGCGCGGGTGCCGCAGCCACGGGCGCCGGCGGCGGGGCCGGCGCATAGACCGGCGCAGCTGGGGCGTAGGCAGCCGGAGCATACGCGGGTACCGGTGCGGACGCCTGGACTGGCGCGGGCACGGGCACGTACGCCGTTGCCGGCTGCGCTGCCTGGCCGTACGCCGGGGCCGGTGCTGTCAGGCACTCCACCTGCGGCACGGCCGTGCCGTTCACGACGACCTGGCGAAGCAGGGGCTGCTGGCCGGCCGGGCACGACAGGAGCACGGGGGACGCCGTCGCCTGGAGCGCAGCCTGTGGGGTCGACGAGGCCGGCGCGCAGGCGGTGACGCCAGCGAGCATGGCCACGAGGGCGCCAGAACGGGCTGAGGACGAGGAGAGGGTTGCGGTCAGCATCGGGTGGCCTCCTGAAATCTTTCTGAACCCCGATACACCAAGGCTCGTGCCAGCGCGCCTGCCCACCAGAAACCGCCGTACACGCCGCGATGGCAGCGCCGACCAACCCGAATCCGAAGTCGAGCTGTCGCCACCAGAGGACGCCTACGTGCCGCGTCAGGCCACCCCTTCCATACCCGCCGCCTGCCAGCAGCGGATGGCGTCGACCGCACGCTCCTCCGACACGAGGACGTAGTCGGTATCGAATGTGGAGATCACGAAGAGGGGAATACCAGCCTCGGCAAGGGGAACGCTGAGGCGCGACAGAATTCCGGTCAGCGAGAAAGCGAGCGGCCCCTCGACAGCGAACACGGCGAACGGCCCCTCCTGGCGGATGCCTGCGGGGGCGTACTCGCTGCTGCAGACGACCGACAACTCGTCGGGCGTTCGGGACACCGACCACAACGGCCCCTGCTGCATCCACGCTGCGAGCGGCTCGTCGGGGCTCAGCCGGCACACTGAAAGCGTCGCGTCGAACCTACGTAAGCGGATCGGGTTCATCGGACTCGTGCACGTTCGTCGGCAACGCCCGGACGCGAACCGGACACGCCATCATGGCGCGGCGGCCCCGCTGGCGGACAGATCCTGCCAAAGCAGGGTACGAATCCGTGCTACACTCTGCGTTCGGCTAGGGCGCGCGGGGCGCGTCTGAAGCCGGTGCGCCCCGGTCATCTGGGGGCGACACAGAGAGTGGGCGGCTAGCTCAGCTGGGAGAGCGCCGCGTTCGCAACGCGGAGGTCGGGAGTTCGAGCCTCCTGCCGTCCACCAACGATTTCTGCCGAAAGCCGCGCCGCCAGGTGTGGCTTTCGTCGTTTTCGGCGATGGACACCTCGGCGAGCCCCTCGAACCAACGGACATCAGCCTACGCTCGAGCCCGGCCCCCGGTACCCGCTCCCCGCTCCCCGCTCCCCGCTCCCCGTCTACCCGGCTCCCCCTCCCCGAGC
>JAEYZV010000459.1 GCA_023427865.1 Acidobacteriota bacterium | reverse complement strand
GTACATCACCATGTTGATCCACACCACCTGCAGGATGCCGGCCTGCGTGGCGCTCTGCGTCACGCGATTGAAGATCGTCGGAATCCAGCTGCCGGCCCCCAACTCGGTCGCCGCGGTGAGGATCATGCAGAACCAGATCAGGAGGAAGAGCGGTCGGCTCAGCTCCTTGAACATGTCGCCGAACGGCACGCCGGCCGCCGCACGTTCGGTGGCCGGGAACCGCTGCCCCATGTACATGGCGAAGTAGATGGCCGACGGCACCAGCAGCGTCAGCACCTTGGCCTTCCATCCGAACCCGACCTGCGTCATCAGGAACGCGAGCACGCCGCCGATGACGATCCCGCCCGGGAACCAGGCGTGCAGGGTCGTCAGTTTCGACGTCTTGTTCTCGGCGTAGATGGTCGCGATCAACGGGTTTATCGCCGCTTCCACGAAGCCGTTGGCGATGCCGACTACGACCGTGGACAGGAAGAAGACGGTGAAGTTCGTCGAGACGATCGTCAGGATGGCACCGACGATGTGGCCGATCGCTGCCAGTCGCATGATCGTGCCCATGCCGAGCAGGTCGCACAACGGACCGCCGAACAGGATCGAAAGCCCGAAGCCCCAGAAGGCAGCGCCGAGGATCCAGCCGACCTGCACGTCGGTGAGACTCAGTTCTGCCTGCACCTCCCCCATGATGTCGCCGCGGATGGCGAACGACATCGCCGTGGCGATGAGGGCGACACAACTGGCGATGAAGAGTCGGCGTTGGTTCATGGTGATACGCGATGCTCCCAGTGAAGCCGTCCGTGGTGCGGTTCGCACGCGCGGTGCTGGCGCCGTGCGAGCCGTGACTGTCGAGATGCGCGCAAAGCATACAACGGGTTGTTCCGAGGTTCTGGGTCCCGGTTCCGGGAAGGGAAGCTGGTAGGGCCCGCTCTCCGAGCGCGGCCCATCGGCCCGGCTGGGACAGCCGGCCCTACCGACCGCTCCCCACTCCCCGATACCCGGTAACCGTACCGATTCGTCCTGTTACACTCCGCCGCATGTCCTGGATCGACGAGTACGTGAAGTCGGGCCGCGCGCTCGACGTGACGGTCACCCTCAGCGAGCGGCTCGCGGTGTGGCCCGGGCAGGAGGTCTGGCAGTTCGAGCCCCTGCTGCGCATGGAGAAGGGCGACGTCTGCAACGTGTCCTACTTCCGCGTGTCGTGCCACACGGGGACGCACGTCGACGCGCCGTGGCACTTCGGGATGAGCCCGCAGACGGTGGAATCGATCCCGCTGGAGCAGATGATCATTCCGGCGCGCGTGGTCGATCTCACCCAGGTCGGGTCCGCCATCACCCGGGCCGACCTCGAAGGCCGGATCGACGGCGCGAAGGCCGTCCTCTGCAAGACGCGCAACTCGGGCACGCTCGAGAGCGGCGCGCCGTTCGACACCGAGTTCGTGTACATCGCCGAGGACGCGGCCAAGTACCTCGTCGAGTGCGGCGTGCGCACCGTCGGCGTGGACTACCTGTCTGTGGAAGGCTTCCACGCGCCCGAGCCGGTCACGCATCGCGCGCTGCTCGGCAACGACGTCTTCATCGTCGAAGGCCTCGACCTGTCGAAGGCCGCGCCCGGTGAATACCTGCTCGTCGTGCTGCCGCTGAAGCTGCAGGGCGGCGACGGCACGCCCGCGCGCGCCGTCCTGTTGTCATAGGTAGGGGCGCCTCTCCGAAGCGCCCGGACCGCCCGACGTCCGAATCGTCCGGGGGGGTGACGGCTGCGTGCGCTCGCGATGCCCCCCTTCGTAGCCGCCGGGCCTCGCCCGACGGACGACCGCCTACGTCAGCGATGCTCACTGCAGCCGCGTGGCAAGGGCGTTGGTGCCGGCTGCCCACTTCACTCCGCCCGCATTCGAGTACATCGCGCGCTCGACCACGATCTGCGCAGGCGTACTCCCGACGCTCTCGACAAGGACGCCGAACCGACGGTTCACGGCCTCCGGGAACTCCGCCCGCACGTCGATGTTGAGTCGGCTGCTCGCTATGAGCGGGAAGGCGCGAATCACGCTGAGGTCATTGTCGAGGATGACCGTCACCTTCGCCTCACCTGCAAACGCGGACGTGTTCGCAATCAACACATACGTGTCGGTCGTCCGTGCGCCACCGACCAAGCCCTCGGCGAGTGCCCAGCGCGTGCCCGTGACGGTGGCGCCGGGCGAGTTGTGAGCCTCCATCCAGTTGGCGCTGCCGTTGGGCCACCACATCGATCGCTCGACGATCACCGGCACACTGGAGGCGAACTTCATGGAGACCGCGGTATCGGCAAGGACGGGATCCTCGAGGTCGACCCAGATGTTGAAGCGCGAACTGGCGTTGACGGTGTAGGTCCTGGTGAGGGTCTGCCCGCTCGGCAGCAGGTACGTCGCCGTCACGTCGGCGTCGGAGGAATTCGGGTTGGCGATGAGGACGAACAGGTCGAAGTAGCTGCCGGTCGCGCCTTCGGCCAGGAACCAGTCCGTCAGTGGCGCCGTGACGCCAGCACTGTTGTGCCCTGCCCCAAACGGCTGGCCGAGAGAGTCGCGGTACATGGCACGCTCGACGATGACCGGCGAGCCGTCGGGGGATCTGATGATCGCCGACACGTCGGTGCTGGCCAACGCTCCGCCTTCCTTGTTGACCCAGATGTTGAACCGCGAACGAGGATTCAGCATGTAGCTCTTGACGATGGGTGCCGCAGGCGCGGGGAGCAGATAGGAGACCTCGACTGTCGTCGCTGTATCGCCCGGATTCTGGATCAGATAGAACAAGTCGAAGCCAGAATGGGTGGCGCCCTCCGCGAGGTACCAGATGGAGGAGGGCGCCGCGACGGCAGTCTCGGCATGGCTGCCGTAGCCGGTGCTGACATTCCATGTCATCGTGCGGTCCACAACGAGTGGCCGACTGCTGTCGACCCGTGTCGCGAACTCGGCCGCCTCGAGGCCCGGAATCATCCTGGGCAGCACGGTCCTGCGCGTCCGTCCGGGAACCTTCACCTCGCGAGTGACGGCCTGCCCGTTGGCCGGCGTGAAGGTGAGCGTGGCGAGGGTTCCCAGACCGCTCGGATTCAGCAGTGCGAGTCGCGTGTCGAAGAACGCGCTCGACGTCGCACCCTCAGCCAAGTAGACGGTGTGGACCGGTTGGGGACTGGGCGGTAGCCCCGCCGGGTTGAGCAACAGCGCCCGTTCTGGCCCGTCCTGTCGATGGCCGGTGGCAGCAATCTGGCCCTTGTCGTTGATGGCAGTGGCGTCAGTGATCGTCCAACCGGATCCCGCCGTCAACGCGTTCAGGTCGTACATGACGCCGTTCTGCCAGAGAAACCCGCGCATGTTCGTCCTGTCGTGGGCACCATCCTTCAGAGTGCTGTAGCCCACGACCTGCCCGATAGCATTGATGTCAGCCGCGGTGCTGAAGCTGGCGTTGTCGCCGAGAGTCCCGAGATCGGTCATGACGCCGCTTTTCCAGAGGAACGCCCGTGTCCCTCCGTACAGCGGTGCGGCGGCGGAGCGCTGTGCCTGCCCGACGATGTGCCCAGCGTTGTTGATGCCGAACGCTGCACTGTTGGTTCCTCCCAATGTGCCCAGTTGGGTGACCGAACCGTTCTGCCACAGAGCTGCACGCGGATACGGCGTCTCGGTGCGACCGACGATCTGTCCGCTGGCATTGATGTCCCGAGCGTTGTCGTTCCGAAGGCAATTGGTGCACGGGTTGAGGGTGGGAAGAACCGTCATCGCGCCGTTCTGCCAACGGACGGCGGTCGTCCGCGAGCCTGGCCCTGTCATCAGGTCCCCCACGGCGGTCCCGGTGCCGTTGATGGCGTACGCCATTGCCGCGGTCGTCGCGGCGCTGTCGATCTCGCTGATGATCCCGTCGCTCCAGACGAAGGCGCGGAAGTTCGAGTATGTCGACCAGCCGACGACCTGCGCATCGTCGTTGATCCCCTGTGCAGAGTTGTAGTTGCCGTTCAGCGAACCAAGGTCGGTGAGAACGCCGTCCGACCAGACGACCGCACGTGTCGGCGCGCCATCTCCTCCTGGCATCGTTACGCGGCCAACCACGTGGCCGCTGGTGTTGATGTCCAGCGCAGTCGAGCTCACCGCCTGGGCGAGTTCCAGTTCGACCACCGTGTACACGGGAGGCTGTGCAAACACAGCTGGCGTCAGGAGTCCCTGCACGAGTGCACACGCCAGCCACCACGACGTCCTGCGCATCACTGCCGTCATGCATCCCCCTCGTCGCACTGTTTGAGCGTCTTCCCGCCCCCTGCTCTACTGCAGCTTCGTAGCGAGCGCACTCGTGCCTGCCGCGAAGCTACCTGAGTACATCGCGCGCTCGACGACGATCTGCGCGGGCGTTGCGCCGGTGGACTCGATCACCGCACCGAACCGGCGGTCGCTCACCGTCGGCCCGAAGTGCGGCCCGACGGCCACGTTCGTGCGCGATGACGGCGGCAGCGGGTAGGTTCTCGCCATCGACGTGCCGTCCTCGAACAGCAGCGTGACGGTCGCGCTGCCGGCAAAGGTCGAGGTGTTGGCGATGAGCAGATACGTCTGCTGACCGCGATCGCCGCCCACCTCTCCCTCGGCGACGGCCCAGCGGGTGCCGGTTGCCGTCGCGCCCGCGGAGTTGTGCGCCTCGTGCCAGGTGGTGCTGTCGCCCGGCCACCACATCGCGCGTTCCACGACGAGCGGCACGCCGTTGGTCGACTGCACGGTCGTCGACACCGCCGCGTCCGCCAGCGGCTTGCCCGCCACGCCCGGGAACTCCTCCTCGTCCACCCAGATCCCCGAGCGTGAGTTCGCGCGCGCCACCAACTCACGGCTGTACGTCGTGCCGTCGACGGTCAGGTATGTCACCGTGACGGTCGCGTCGGTGGTGGTGGGATTGGCGATGAGCACGAACATGTCGAACAGGCTGCCGGTGGCCCCTTCGGCAAGGAACCACTCGGTGGCCGGCGTAGTCACGCCGGTGCTCTCGTGCCCCGCGTCGAACGTCCGCCCGCCGCCGTCGCGGTACATCGCGCGTTCCACGATGATCGGCGTGGCATCGAGCGATTCGATCACCGCGCTGAACTCGGCGTTGGCCAGCGCCATGCCCAGACCGGGAAACACCTCTCTGTTGACCCAGATGTT
>JAEYZV010000445.1 GCA_023427865.1 Acidobacteriota bacterium | reverse complement strand
CGCCGACACCTTCCCGAGCGACGCCGAGCGGCGCGACGCGGTGACCTGGATCCGCGCGGCGCTCGACGCCTACGACGCCAGGCACGCGGGCGAGCCCGGCCGCGTCACCGTGCGCCGCCTGACGAGCGCGGAGTACGCGTACGCGATCGCCGACCTCACGGGCGTGGACATCAGGACCGGCATCGATGCCTCGAGCGATGCCGTCGGCGGCGAAGGCTTCGCCAACTTCGGCGACGTGCAGTTCATGCAGGACGCCACCGTGGAGCGATACCTCGAGGCCGCCAAGCTGGTGGCCGACCACGCGGTGGTCGGCTCGGGTCCGCTCGGCTTCTTCACCGATCCCGGCCAGACGGGCCTGGAGCTCTCGGCGCTGCACCGCATCGAGCAGCTCTACGCCACGCGCGGCTTCCGCGTCGTGTCGGGCGAGGGCGGTCGCCCCTTCGGCTTCGATCGCTACGCGAAGGCGTTCTACGTCGCCTGGCACTACCGCCACCGCCGGGCGCTCGGTGAGCCGGAGGTCACCCTGCGAGCCCTCGCGGCGCGCGAGGGCATCACCGGGCGCTTCGCCGAGCACGTCTGGGCCGTCGTGAACAGGAAAGCGGCAGCCTACCCGAGTCGCCTCACCATCGACCGGTGGCGCGCGCTGCCGGCGCCAGGCCGCGACGCGGCATCCTCGATCGCCAACGTGCGTGTGGAGTGCGACGGGATCACGAAGGCGCTGATGTCCTGGCCGAGCTGGTTCTTCGCGCGCGGCGACCTCGCTGCCGGCGGACAGGGCGACGAGAACCCGCTGGTCTTCGACGACACGTCGCTGGGCGTCGTCACGTCGCAGGTCTACAGGCATGCCTTGAACCGGCGCCCCGGGCGCCCGGGCTCACGGCTGCCGGCGCCGTGGACGGTCCATCTGTCGGTGGATGCCCTCCATCGTGGGGCGGCTGGCGACCCGGTCGTGATCTGGCGGAACCCCCGCGTGGTGCTGCGCACGGCGCCGCCGCCCTCGCCCGCAGGTGCGGAGCCGGCAGCCGTGGCCAGGCGCCGTGTACCCGGCCCGATCGTCGCCACCCGTCCGCTCCGATCGGTGCTGGCGGCCGAGACCGTGACACGTCTGCGGTTCGGCAGCAGCCCGGACGGCACGCCGCTGGACGGCAACGACTTCGCGACGTCGGGCGGCACCACGTTCGAGATCGACCTGCCGGTGGGCGAGCACGTCGCCGAGTTGCACGTCGAGGCGCACCTCGGGCGCGACCGCGATGCCGTCATCCGCGTGATGGTGTCCGACAGCGCGAGCGGGCCCGCCCGCGCACCGGGGCAGCGCGTGTTCCTCGGTGAGCAGGCGAGTGCCGGCTATGCGGCGTTCCGGGCCGGCATGTCCGAGTTCGTGGCGTTGCTGCCGCCGAACTCGCACGGCGCGGCCAATCCGGCCGACAAGGACCCCGTGCCCCAGCCGTTCGACAACACGTACAACAGTCCCGAGCACGATGCGTTCGTGATGCAGGTGAAGTACCAGCGCAGCGACGAGTTCTTCACCGCCAACATCGTCGAAGGCGAGGCGCGTGCGCGCCTCGAGCACGCCTGGAACGACCTGTTCGGGTCGTGGCCCTATCACGACGCGTACCTCGGGATGCTGCTCGATCACTACGCGGCCAGGCTGGGACAGCCGGCCCTGCCGGTGAAGGGCGGCAGCCGAAGGATCGTCGACATGACCCGGGCGGCGATCGCCGCACTGCCGGCGCCGGCGCAGCCGCACGTGCGCGCGCTGCGTACTCATTACGACGCGGTGGCAGCGGCCATGCGTCGCGCGCAACCCGGGCACGTCGCCGACGCGCTCGCGTTCGCGAGTCGTGCCTGGCGCCGTCCGCTGACGCCGGCCGAACGGGCGCGCCTGCGTGCGTTCTACGAGGCGTCGCGCACCGATCGGCAGCTCGATCACGAAGCGGCCATCCGGGCGCTCCTGGCGCGCATCCTGATGTCGCCGGCGTTCCTCTATCGCGTCGAAGCGTCCCCGGCGCTCACCGAGACGAGGCTCACCGGGTGGGAGCTCGCAAGCCGTCTCAGCTTCTTCCTCTGGTCGTCGATCCCCGACGAGGAGCTGCGCCGTGCGGCGGCCGCCGGCGAGTTGCGGACCGCCAGCGGCCTCGAGGCGCAGGTCCGGCGCATGACCGCCGACCCGAAGGCGCGCCGCCTGTCCAGGGAGTTCTTCGGCCAGTGGCTCGGGTTCTACGGGTTCGACGGGTACCGCGGCGTGGACACGGGACGCTTCCCCGAGTTCACCGACGAAGTGCGGTCGTCCATGCACGAGGAAGCCGTCGCCACCTTCGAGTACATCGTGCGGCAGGCACGTCCGGTCCGCGAGATCCTGCACGCCGACTACACGTTCCTGAATGCGCCGCTCGCGCGCTTCTACGGCATCGACGCTCCGTCGGTCACCTCCACCACGGTCGAACGCGTCGATGGTGCCGGGGCGTTCGATCGCGGCGGCGCGCTGCGCCTCGGCGCGGTGCTCACGTCGACATCGGCGCCGCTGCGGACCAGCCCGGTCAAGCGCGGCGACTGGATCCTGCGCCGCATCCTCGGCACCCCCACGCCGCCGCCGCCGGCCGACGCCGGCACGCTGCCGGCCGACGACAAGAGCTTCGAGGGGCAGACGCTGCGCGAGCGGCTCGCCACGCACAAGCACCGCGCGCAGTGCGCGTCGTGCCACTGGCGCATCGATCCGCTCGGCTTCCCGCTCGAGGGATTCGACGCGGTCGGCCGTCGCCGCACCGCGTACGCCGATGGCAAGCCCGTGGACATCGCCGGCGAGTTCCGTGACGGCTCGAAGATCGAAGGCAGCGCGGCCTTGCTCGAGCACCTTCGCGGCAAAGAGCCCCAGGTCCTGACGACGCTGGCGCGCAAGATGATCGGCTACGCGCTCGGGCGCAACCCGCAGGCGTCCGACCGGCGGCTCATCGCCCAGATGGTGCGGCAGGGCGGCGGCGCCTCCTTCGCCGATCTGGCGGCAACGGTCGTCACG
>JAEYZV010000406.1 GCA_023427865.1 Acidobacteriota bacterium | reverse complement strand
GCCCGACGCCTACGTACCGAAACGGAGGCCCGCTGCTGGGGCACGTGCCCTGAACGCGCCATCGATGCGTCGTCGCGACGGATGACCGTACGACGCCGGCGCGCGCAAGCCGCGTCGCTGACGCGTCGGGCAAGGCCCGACGCCTACGTACCGAAGCGGGGCCCGCTGCTGGGCACGCGCCCCGAACACACCCTCGCGACGTCGTCCGACGCATGACCGTTCGTAGCCGTCGCCCCGGGCGACGGGCACGTCGCTAGGACCGGCGCTCCTGCAGGACCTGCAGGTACTTGCGCGCCGCGAGCCGAACGCTTTCCGGTATGTTCCGGTTCACGGTGAGTCCCTTCACGTCGCGCTCCTGGAGGCGCGTGACGAGCGGCAGCGAGATCGCCGTCGGCGTGCGCGAGTTCTTCACCAGCGCCGCGACCACGGCGTAGTTCTTCGTCCACGCGCGGCTCGTGCCGATGATGCGCAGCACTTCGTCGGACACGTTCTGCATCCGCGCGAAGTTCTCCACCTCGGTCTCGGTCAGCTTCGGACTGCCGAGCACGGCCGTCGCGACGATGCGATTGGGGTCGCGGATGAGGATCGCGCGCTGCTCGCGGCGGCCGAGCGTCGCAATCTTGATCTTCTCGGGCACCGGCAACGACGTGAGCAGCCGGTGCACCTCCTCGTCTTCTTCCGGCGCACCGTCGATCGCTGCGACGACGGCAGAATCGGCCTCGATCAGGTAGGCACCGTCAGGGTCGACCTCGGGCTCGCGCGATGCAAGCCGACGCTCGGGGTCGCGCGCCTCGGAGCCATCGGCCGGCTCGGCTGGCAGGCGCGTCTCGTACCAGGCGCGCAGCGGCGCGGGCACCTCCGAGCGGCCGAGGAAGCGACGCAGCGCCGCGGCCGGAACGGCAGCGACCGTGTGGTCGGCGAGCGCGGCGACATCGGGGTCGGCGTCGCGCGTCATGAGCGCCAGCAGCGCGAGGCGGTCCTGCCCTTCGGCCGTGACGAGGCCGCGTGCCGCGAGCAACCGCACCTCGCGCGGCACGTCGCCCGACAGGAAAAGCGCGATGATTGGCGATGAGACGCCCAGGTACACGGGCGTCAGGGGACCTGGAACTGCGACACGGTGGCAGGCTGGATGGTGACCCGCGCCACGGCACCGGCAGCGCCGAGCGACCGGCCCGCCCGTCCGTTCAGTTCGTACGCGAAGGCGCCGGCATCGCCGACCACGATGTGAAGGCGCTCGGCGGCCTCGACGGTGACGCGTTCACCGACGTTCAACTCGCGGGCGACGCGCATCTGGCCATCGGCCGACACCTGCACCCAGCATCGCCCGGTCGGAGCCACGACCAGGTGCAGCGGCGCCTTCGGCGTCTCCTGAGCTGGGGGCGCCTGCGCGGCAGGTGTGACCGGGGGAGTCGCCATGGGTGCAGGCGGCGCATCGGTCGGTGCGGTCGCGGTCGGCACCGGCGGCGCCGGAGCGGAGTCGGTCACCGCTGCCTGCGTCGTTGCGGGCGACGAGTCCGGGACGGTGGCTTCCTTCAGGGACGCCGGCGCGCCCCCACCAAGGCGCAGCCAGTCGGGGGCGAAGAAGTAGATCAGCGCGAGCGTGAGCGCGACGACGATGAGTCCGCCGGCGACGATCGCGAGCAACCCCAGGCCTTCGCGCTCGCGCGTGCCGCCATCGTCGCTCTCCTCGCGTGCACCGGGCTCGTCCGAGAGGAACTGGGCGACGGCCGCATCGGGATCGATCCCGACCTGCGCGGCATACGAGCGGATGAAGCCCCGCGTGAAGATGCCGCCGGGCAGCTTCCCGAACTGCCCCTTCTCGATGGCTTCGAGTGCGCGCACGGAGATGTTGGTCTTCTCTGCAATCGCATGCAGGGAAACCTTCTGGCGCTCACGCGCTTCCCGCAGTCGCTCGCCAACCGTCACGCTGCCCGCCCCTCGTCACCAAACACCGCGTGTATGTCCCGCACCGTATCGGCCAGCGCCGACGCGCCACGTCCGTAAGCCGATGCGAACAAATCGATCCCGGCGATCCCGCACGCGCCCGCCGCTTGCACCGCGACGCAGCGGGCCGGATCGATGCCCCCCACCGCAAGCACCGGCAGCGCCGGCTCCCGCGCGGCCCAGGCCGCGAGCGCCTCCAGGCCCGCGACGGGACTGCCGGGCGCCTTCGAGGCCGAGGGGAACACCGTGCCGAAGAGCACGTAGTCGGCCCCGACCGCGACGTCCGGGTCGTCGCCCGCGTGAACGGAACGGCCGATGAGCGCGCCGATCGGCTGCACCTGCCGCAGCCGCGCGGCCGGCCTTACCCTGGCCCGCCGATGCCCGCCATGCGCGCCGGCCGCCCCCGCCACGTGCGCACGCTCATTCACGAGGACGCGGCACCTCGTGTGACGCACCGCCTGGCACGCCGCGCGCGTCACCTGCCAGAGGCGCCGGTCGCCCCAGTCGCGCTCGCGGATCTGCACGGCATCCACGCCAGCCTCCGCCACCGCCGTCACGAAGGAGACCAGCGCCCCGTCGCCGCCATGCAGCCGCGTTCGGTCCGTGATCGCCAGCGTGCGTGGTGGCCACATGCTACACGCCCGGTTCTGGAGGCGACGCGGCACGCCGCGACAGCATGTCGCCAATCTCGACCAGGGCCGCCGCCACGCTCACGATGCCGACACCGGTCACCGCCCCCTTGACGTACGGGTGGATGAGCCAGTCGGCAACGACCGGCACGAGCGCCGCAAGATAGTTGCGCTCCCAGAAACGCGACCAGGGCGCCAGGATGAGCAGCAGGCCTGCCTCGAGCAGGTACAGGGCCAGCAGCACGCGACTGAACAGGGAAACGACTAGCCTCCGGCGTCGACGCGCAGCAAACGGTCGAGGCGTGCGCGCGCATCACGATAGTCCTCGACCTGCGACAACAGATCGAGCAACACACCGAGGGCGCGATCCGTCTCGCCGAGCGCTTCGAGCGACTCGGCCAGATCGTACAGCACCGCGCGCTTCGGAGCAGCATCGGGCACCGGGGCCATCGATGCCTGCTCGTACCAGCTGACCGCCTCGAGCAGCTGCCCGCGCGACTTGTGCAGCTCGGCCAGTGCCTGTGCCGCCGCAAACCGTTGCCGCGGCTCGAGCGATGCGCGCTCGAACGCGCGCGCCGCCTCCGACAACAGGCCGGCGGCAAGGAAGACGCGGCCGGCGGCGAGCTGCTGCTCGGCGAGCAGGCGTGTGTCGGTCTGCCGCTGCAGGTCGGCAAACACCGCGTCGAGGTCCACGCTGCCTTCGCCCGGTGTCGCCACGGACGTCGCGGTCACCGACGCCTCGCCGATTGCCGTGTGGTCCTCGTCGGATGTCGGTGCCGACACCGCGTCGATCACCTCGGGCACTACAGGGTCGGTGGCAGCAACGACTGGCGCTGGCGTGACCGGCTCGTCCGCGAGAGCTCCGGCGACTGCCACCGGCTCGCACGCGTCAGCCAGGTCCGGCGGGTCGTCGGCGGGTGCCTCCGAGGGGATCGCCTCAGCCGGCATGTCGCCCCGCAGCGGTGGGTCCGGCAGGACGGTGTCCCATTGCCGCAGGTCTTCCAGCAGCTGGGTGAGGTCGATCTCCTCGTCCACGGATGCCTCGACGGACGCCGCATCGGCGTTGCCGCCGCCAGCCGAACGCCCGGGTTCGTCGGATTCGTGCGGCACCTGGCCGACGTCGTTGTCGTCGACGAAAGGGACGGCCACAACAGCGTCTGGGACGACGGAGTCGCCGGCGATGAGGTCGGAGTCCATGCCCGCGAAGAAGGCGGGCTCGTCGGCGACAGGGTCGGGCGCATCACCGGCGCGGGAGCCGTCGTCTCCGGCAGCCGACGCCTCGCCAGCCACGGGCGGCGACGAGGCGAGCACCAACGACACGTTGGGCAGCGGGGGCGGCGGCACCGGCCGGCCTCGCGACACGAACAGCGCCGGAACCGCATCGTCCTCGAAGAGATACGCATCGTCGGGGTGAGGCCCGCGTCGTGCGCTTATCGGCGCACTCGCCGGGCCGTCGTCCAGCCACGCCGGCGACACCGACAACGTGGGAGGCAGCACCGGTTGATCGCCATCGGTTCTCGGCTGCAACTCCCCCACCGCTGCCAGTGGGTCGTCCGCGGGCGCCAGGAAGTCCGCGCGCATCGACACCGCGGCGTCCGGGTGCGCCGTCGCGGGGACGTCCATGGGCGTCGGCGCACCAGCCGCTGCACCTTCTCCGACGGCATCATCGCTCCGTGGCCCGGGAGCCTCGCTTGACGAACTCCCCGTCCCGGGAGCCTCCATCGCCGCAAACGTCGGGGCAAGCTCCCCGAGTGCCGTCGCTGACGGCAGGGTGAGCTCCTCGAATGACGTCGCGGACGGCAGGGGGAGCTCCTCGAGTGCCGTCACGGGCGGCAGGGTGAGCTCCTCGATTGCCGTCACGGGCGGCAGGGTGAGTTCCTCGAGTGCCGTCGCGGACGGCAGGGTGAGCTCCTCGAGTGCGGTCACGGGCAGCAGGGTGCGTTCCTCGAGTGACGGAACGGACGGCAGGGTGCGTTCCTCGAGTGACGGAATGGCGCGTTGCACGAACGCGCCGTTCTTGCCCCCGTCTGCAGCGATGTCCACGTCCACGATCGGAGCGTCGGCGATGACGCCTGCAGGAACCGGTCCCGGCGCGGAGGCAGTGACGTCGAGGTCACGCCCCAGCAGATCAGCCCAGTCGAAGCCGGATTCGGCGAAGGCCGCTGACGGCGCCGGGGGATTGTGGAAGACGACGGGCGACACCTCGCCGAGCCACGCGTCGAGAGACACGGCCCCTGCGGCGTCGGGCGCATCGACGCGTGTCGATGGGGGCTGTGCCGGCGCGATGTCGGTGGCGTCGTCGTCGAGCTGCGCGAGCAGCGACGTGAGTTCAGTGAAGGGCTCGTCGACTGCGGGCGTCGCCGGAACCAGGGGCGACGCCGGCAACGCCCTTGTGAGCATCTCCTGCCAAGGCCGCGCCTCCGACGCAGCTCGGCCCGGTTCGACGAATTCGACGTCGGTCTCGCGTTCGCCTGCGGCCTGCAGTTCCGGCTCGGCGACGGCAGCTGGGAGGGGACGCTGTTCCAGCCCGACCTCGGCAGGAACGAGGCTCAGGGAAACAGGGAGTGTCGGCTCGGCGCTGTCGGGAAGCCCGGGTCTGGCGTCGGTGTCGGCGACTGGCGCGACGTCGGTAACGGGCACGGGCGACGCCGGCATGGCGCCCCGCGCGACCTCGGACACCGCCGCGGTCACCGCAGGCGTGATCTCACTGACCGCGGGGGGCTGGGCCAGGGCTGCGGATGCCGCCGGAGGAACCGTGGTCGCGACTGGCGGCTCCGGCGCTGCGAGCCGCGGGAGACTGGACAACGCGGACCCAGCAGCTGGTACGGCGCGCGCCAGCCCTCCGAATGCGGCCCCGGTCGGCCCCCCGTCGAGGGCCTCCAGCCGCGCGCGTGCCGCCTCGACGCCCGCGGTGTCGTGACGACGCCGTCTCAGGTCGATCACGCGCTGCCATGCCGCGCGCGCGTCTGCCTTGAGCTTGAGGGCCAACGACACTTCGGCCAGCTGCCACAACGCGTGTTCGTGCGCCGGCTCGAGCTTCAGGACCTTCTTGTAGAGAGCGGCCGCCTTCGAGTTGAACCCTTCGGCGAAGAGGTAGTCGGCCCAGCGGCAGAACTGGACTGCGGCACCTTCGCGCTGGCCGGCGCGCTCGAGGAGGTCGGCCAACTGCTTGACGACGCCCCAGTCCACCGGGAGCATCTCGGACGCGGATTGGTAGTGGGCGATGGCGTCTTCCACGCGGCCTTGGCGCAGAAACTTTTCGGCCAGGCGGGTCAACTCCTCGCGTGTGCTCATCAGGGGCCGGCTTCGTCGTCGAGCAGGAGATCGAAAAGCGTCGGAGGCCGGAAGCTGCGCCGGTGGGCACCGCTCAGGCCGTGTAACCGGATGGCCGCCAGGTGTTCCGCCGTGGCGTAGCCCTTGTGCCGGGCGTAGCCATACCGGGGGTCCTCCCGATCGAGCGCCATCATCAGACGGTCGCGCGTCACCTTGGCCACGATCGAAGCCGCCGCGATGCAGGCACACCGCTGGTCGCCCTTGACCAGGCCCTCGTGAGGCACGGGAAGGTCCGGGATGGCAAAGCCGTCCGCAAGCACATAATCGGCCGCAGGGGCCAATCCCATGACTGCGTCCCGCATGGCCGCGAGTGAGGCTCTGTGGATGTTGAGGAGGTCGATGTCGGCCACCGACCGCGACACGACGCACCACGCGATGGCGCGACGCAGGATGCGGTCGTGAAGCCGTGCGCGCGCGTCGGGCGTGAGCAGCTTCGAATCGCGCAGCCCGGGGATCGGTCGCTGGGGATCGAGGACGACCGCAGCGGCGGTGACCGGACCGGCGAGGCAGCCACGGCCGACTTCGTCGACGCCGGCCACGCACAGGTGACCGGCGCGCCTGAGCGCGTTCTCGATGTTGCGGCGGGCTGACGGCCGCGTGCGGGCGGGACCAGGCGCCATCGACGTAGCTGCGAGACCGGGCAAATGGCCAGGCTGGGACAGCCGGCCCTACCGGCGACGGCGAGGCGCCTCTACCGGTAGCCCGTTGTCCCAGCGGAGCCCATTGGGCGACGACTACGCCTGCGACGAGGGCTTGCGCGTCGCTTCCTTCATGCGGGCCGCCTTGCCGCGGAGGCCGCGCAGGAAGTACAGCTTCGCGCGGCGCACCTTGGCGGTGCGCACGACGTCGATCCTGTCGATCACGGGCGAGTGCAGCGGGAAGATGCGCTCGACGCCTTGTCCGAACGAGATCTTGCGCACCGTGATGGACGCGCGCGTGCTGCCTCGGTGCATCCCGTTGATGAGGCCCTCGAACACCTGGATGCGCTCCTTGTCGCCCTCGCGCACCTTCACGTGCACGCGGACGGTGTCGCCGGACTTGACGGCGGGGCGCTCTTTGAGCTGCGCGGATTCGATGGTCTCGATCGGGGTCATGATGCCTGTGCTCCGTTGTTCTCGCCGGCCATCCAGTGGGCCAGCCATTGTCGCTCTTCGTCGGTCAGCGCCTCGTCGGCCAGCAGGTCCGGTCGCCGTTCGTACGTGCGCCGCAGGGCCTGCTGGCGTCGCCAGCGGTCGATCTCGCCATGGTGCCCCGACAGCAGCACCGCGGGTACGTCAAGGCCGCGAAAACTCGCCGGCCGCGTGTAGTGCGGGTGGTCGAGCAACCCGCGCGTGAAGGAGTCGCGCACCACCGACTCCGCATCGCCGACCACGCCGGGCACCAACCGCGCCACGGCGTCGATGATCACGAGCGCCGGCAGTTCCCCACCCGACAGCACGTAGTCGCCGATGGAGACCTCTTCGGTGACCAGGGCCGCGCTCACCCGCTCGTCCACGCCCTCGTACCGCACGCACAGGAACACCAGGTGCGCCTGCCTGCCGTACTCCTCGGCCACCTGCTGCGTGAAACGGCGGCCCTGCGGCGAGGGCATCAGCACCATGTCGGGGGCGCCACGCGCCTCACGGAGGTGCTCCACCGCGCGAAACAGCGGCTCCGGCTTCAGGACCATGCCAGGCCCGCCCCCGAAGGGCGTGTCGTCCACCACCTTGTGCCGGTCGGTGGTGAAGTCGCGCAGGTCGTGGACCTGCACGTCAATCAGGCCGTTGGCCACCCCCCGCCCCAGGACCCCGTCCTGCAGGCCGGCCCGCACCATGGCGGGAAAAATCGTCACGATGTCGATGCGCACGACGCTTCGGTTCCGGGGTGTTCAGGTCCAGCAGCCCCTCGGGCGGCCGCACCACGATCAGATCCGGCGTGAGCACCGGGCACATCACCGGTGTCAACGGGATCTGGACTTCTTCCTCACCGCGCTGCACGACGAGCACGCCCGTCCCACCCGTCGGCTCGACCCGCACGACCGCGCCGACCGGCTCGCCGGCCTCGGTCTGCACCGGGGCGCCGACGTACTGGTACCAGTAGTACTCGCCCTCCGGCAGCGGCGCCAGCGCCGACTCGGGGATCCGTAACTCCGCGCGCCCGAGCGCCTGCTCCACCTCGTCGATCGACGCCAGTCCGCGGAAGCCGATCAACGGCCGGCCCGCGTGCGTCCGCGACCGATCGACCTCGAGCGGCACGACCGCGTCGCCACGACGCGCGTAGAGCGTGGCGCCCTCGGCGAACCGGATCTCCGGGAAGTCTGTCTCGGACTGGATCAGCACTTCGCCGTGCAGTCCGTGCGGCCGGGCGATGCGCCCGACCAGCACCATGTCCTCCCACTCACGATCCACCGGGCCGCTCCCCGCGTCAGCGCCGCGGCTGGCCGTCGCGGAACTCGACCTGCACCTTGCGGCCGTCGCGCTCGGCCGCCGCCGAGGCCAGCGTCCGCAGCGCCTGCGCCGTGCGCCCCTGCCGGCCGATCAGCCGCCCGAGTTCGCCGGGCGCCATGAAGACCTCCACCACGGACA
>JAEYZV010000390.1 GCA_023427865.1 Acidobacteriota bacterium | reverse complement strand
TCCCGACGCGAGGCGACGAGGGAGCGATGCACGCGCTCGTGGCCACCGGTGCATTCGTGCCGCCGAGGCTCTCCGACATCGAGACGGCCGCGGGCGACGCCCGGGCCGCCACGTCCTCGCGGGTGTTCGTCGACCTCTGGGATTTCGATCGCTTCGCGTCCTGTGCCGCGTGTGGTCCGCTCCGCCGCGAGCGGCTGCGGCAGTTCAACATGAGGCAGGTGCTCGGTCCGCCGGGCACGTGCGGCCGGTGCGGCGAGGCGGCCGCTGCTTGACCGTACTGCCGCGGCAAGGCATCGACGCCGACGTGGCGATCGTCGGGTCGGGGTTCGCAGGATCGCTGCTGGCGCTCGTGGTCCGGTCTCGCGGCCTGCGGGTCGCGCTGCTCGACCGCGCCACGCACCCGCGGTTCGCGATCGGCGAGTCGTCGACGCCGCTGGCCAACCTGCTGATCGAGGAACTGGCCGACCGCTACGACCTGCCTCACCTGCGCCCGTTTGCGAAGTGGGGCACGTGGAAGGCGTCGTATCCGGAGGTCGGGTGCGGCCTCAAGCGCGGCTTCAGCTTCTTCCGTCATCAGCGCGGCGCGCCGTTTGCCGACGACGACTCTCACGCACGTCAGCTGCTCGTGGCCGCAAGCCCGCATGACCGGATCGCTGACACGCACTGGTACCGCCCGGATTTCGATCGATGGCTGGCACGTGCCGCCGAGCAAGCCGGTGTCGTCTACAGGGACGCGATCGCACTCGACGCTCCGCACTTCGACGCGCACCGTGCCGTGCTCGAAGGCACGCGCGCGGGCGTGCGCATCGAGGTCCACGCGGGCTTCGTCGTCGATGCCAGCGGCCCGCGCGGCTACCTGTGGCGCGCCCTCGACCTCGGTGACGCGCCGCTGGAGTGGCTGCCCGCCACACAGGCGCTCTACACCCATTTCACCGGCGTCCATCGCTGGGACGCGCTCGTGGCACCTGCCGAAGCCCCGCCATACCCCGTCGATGACGCGGCGCTGCACCACGTGCTCGACGACGCCTGGATCTGGATGCTGCGCTTCGACAACGGCATCACGAGCGCCGGCGTGGCCGCCACCGACCGCGTCGCGCGCACATACCGGCTTGCCGACGGCGCAGACGGCTGGACGCGGCTGCTCGCCGAGCACCCGTCGATTGGCGACCAGTTCAGGGACGCTCAGGTGGCCCATCCATTCGTGCATGCCCCTCGCGTGGCGCATCGCGTGCGGACGCTCGTCGGGCCGCGCTTCGCCCTGTTGCCGTCGGCCGCCGGTGTCGTCGATCCGCTTCTTTCGACCGGCTTCCCGCTGACGCTGCTCGGGATCGCGCGCCTGGCTCGCCTGCTCGAGTCGACACGCGACGGGGCAGAACGCGACCAGGCGCTCCGCGCCTATGCCAGCGACACGCGCGACGAACTGCGGGCAACCGAGCGGGTCGTCGCCGCCCTCTACGCGACCATGGACGACTTCCCGCTGTTCAAGCGCCTCACCGCGCTCTACTTCGCCGCGGCAAGCTTCACCGAGACCGTCCGGCGGCTCGGGCAGCCCGACCGCGCGAGAGGCTTCCTGCTGCACCGCGACGCAGCGTTCGGTCCCGCTCTCGCCGACCTGACCACGCGTGCCCTGTCGCTTCCGACGGGTCCGGAGCGCGAACCCGCGCGACGAGGTCTGCTGGACGACATCACGAAAGCCATCGCGCCCATCGACGTGGCCGGCCTCAACGACGCCACCCGCCGCGATTGGTACCCGGTGCTCGCCGCCGACCTGTACGCCGCGCGTGAACGGCTCGGCGTGAGCACCGCCGACATCGACGGCCTGCTCGCGCGGTGCGGCTTCGGGGCCGAGGTGGCCACGACCGCGATCGCCCCGGCGGAAGGAACGTACGCATGATCGGCGGCGACGCAACCGACGTACGGCGGCAGGTAGGGCCCGCTCTCCGAGCGTGGCCCAATCCAGCCGGCCGGTGGACACGCATCTGCGTCGCGGGTGCGCTCGCCGTCGTGGCGGCCCTTTCGACCTCCTGCTCGTCCTGCCGGCGCACGCCGGCCGTGCCGCCAGAGGTGCAGCGCGAGGCCACGGTCGCCTTCTTCACCGCGCTGGCCGCGATCGACACCAGCCAGGAAGTCCTTGCGCGCGAGAAGCTCGATCGCGTCGTGGCAATCGTGCCGCAGGAGCCTGCCGGCTGGGCGAACCTCGGCTTGTTGCTGCTGCGGCAGCAGGAGATCGACGCCGCGCGGGAGCGGTTCTCGCAGGCAGCCGCGCTCGCACCGGACGAACCGGCCATCGTTCGCCTCCAGGCGCTCGCCGAAAGCCGCGACGGCGATCTCGAGGCCTCCACGCGACTCTGGCGCCGCGCCGTGCAACTCGACCCCACGAACGCCAGGGCCGCCTATCACCTGGCCCAGGAACTCGAACGCCAGGGCGGCGATCAGCACGAAGCGGACGCGCAGCGCGTGCTCGAGCAGTTGCTCGAACGCGCCGACAACCTCGCGGCGCGTGTCGAGTACGCGCGCCTTGCCGCCAAGCGCGGCGACGCCGCGGCGCTGGAGCGCGCACTCGAGCCGCTCGCCGCAGCGTCGGCCGATTGGCCCGATGCCGCCCGCGAGCGTCTCGCCACCGTGCAATCGGCTGCCGGGAGCGATCCGCGCGCGGCGGCGACGCATGTCGCCTTCCTCCGCAACGTGCTCGCGCGCGAGCCCGCCTTCCGCCGGGCCATCGCGCAGCTCACGACCCCGCTCGACGCCGTCGGCGAGCCGATACGGCGCTTCCTCGTGCTGCCCAACCCTGCCCCGAGGCCGGCTCCTGCCGACACGGCACTCGCGTTCACCGTGTCACCCGCTGCGGGGTGGCCGGACGACGTCGCGTGGGCGGGCGCCGTGTCGCTCGACGGCGAGAGCCCCGCGACCCTGGTCGTGGCCGGAGGCGCGGGCGTGTGGACAGCGCCAGACGTCCGCGTCGTCGCTGCCGAAGCCGCCAGCGGCGAACCGGTCGTCGCGGCGGCCGACGTCGACTACGACTTCCGCACCGATCTCGTCGTGGCCGGCAGTCACGGCGTCAGGCTCCTGCGCCAGGCCGACGCGGGAGGCCGCTTCGAGGACATCTCGGCGGCAAGTGGCATCGCAGAACACGCGCCTGGCGCGATCCGCGGCGCCTGGCCTGCCGACGTCGACGTCGACGGCGACCTCGACCTCGTGATGGCCAACGCCGGTGGAGACGCGTTCGTGCTGCGCAACAACGGCGACCGCACGTTCGTCCGGCAGGAACCATTCGGCCCCTGTCCCGATCTCCGTGCGTTCGTCTGGGCCGACGTCGACGGCGAGGGCGTGCCCGATGCGGTGTGTCTCGACGCCGCCGGTGCCGTGCGCGTGTTCCTCAACATCCGGGGCGGCGCCTTCGAAGCCGCCACGCTGCCGGCGGCGCCGGGAGCCATTGCCGCCGTCGCCGCGCACGACGTCAGCGGCGACGGCCGGGCAGACGTCGTCGGTGTGACGAGGGACGGCGCGATCGTCGAGCTCTCGTTCACCGACAGCGAGGAGCGTCGGGGCAGTGGCACGGGCGCATGGGCGTGGCGGGATCTCGCGCGCATCGATGGATGGCAGCTCCAGCCTGCCGGCGCGGCGCACCTGCTGATGGGCGACCTCGACAACAACGCGGCTGCCGACATCGTGATCTCGACGGCTGCGCGGACGCACGTGCTGCTGCGCGGCGAGGACGGCGACTTCGCACCGCTTGCCGAGGCCGTGCCCATCGTCACGCAGTCGATGGCCGATCTCGACGAGGACGGCCGCCTCGAACTGGTGGGCGTCACGGCCGACGGCACGGTTGCGACGGCGACGAGCACTGGCACGCAGGCATACCACTGGCAGCGAGTGCGTCCCCGCGCCGCGACCGCGACGGGCGACCAGCGCGTGAACTCGTTCGGCATCGGCGGGGAGGTCGAGGTCCGCACCGGCCTGCACGTGCAGACACAGCGGATCGCGGGTCCGATCGTCCATGTCGGCCTCGGCACATCGACCGCGAGCGACGTCATCCGGATCATCTGGCCCAACGGCGTCCTGCAGTCCGAGTTCGATGCGAAGGCCGACACGACGATCCGCGCCGACCAGCGCCTCAAGGGCTCGTGTCCCTGGCTGTTTGCCTGGAACGGCCGGGAAATGGCGTTCGTGACCGACCTGATCTGGCGTTCGCCACTCGGGCTCCGGATCAACGCGCAAGCGACCGCTGACGTGTTGACGACCGAGGACTGGGTGAAGGTCGAGGGTCGTCAGCTCGTGGCCAGGGACGGCATGTACGACCTGCGCGTCACCGCGGAGCTCTGGGAGACGCACTTCTTCGACCTCGTCTCGCTTGCCGTCGTGGATCATCCGGCAGGCACCGAGGTGTTCGTCGACGAGCGGTTCACCGTGCCCGCACCCGACCTCGCCCCGGTGATCACCTCGCCACTGCAGCCGTTGGCCGAGGTCCGCGACGATGGCGGGCGCGACGTGAGCGAGGTGGTCGCGCGGCGCGACGACGTGCACCTGGACTTCGCGGGCCGGGGGGCCTACCAGGGTGTGACCCGGCAGCATCACGTGGAGGTCACGCTTCCCGACGAGGCGCCGCGCACGGGGCCCCTGTACCTCGTGGCGCAGGGCTGGGTCCATCCGACCGACAGCTCGGTGAACGTCGCGATCTCGCAGGGAACCCACGCGGCGCCGCGCGGACTGGCCCTTGCGGTGGCGGGCGCGGACGGCCACTTCCGCACGGTGCGCGAGCAGCTGGGCTTCCCTTCCGGGAAGGACAAGACGATCCTGTTGGAGATTGGCAGCGTGCTGCCGGCGCAGGGACCGCGACGGCTGCGGCTTTCCACGAACCTCGAGATTTTCTGGGACCGCCTCGCCTGGGCGGTCGGCCGGCCCGACGTTCCGGTGCGCCTGCACCGGCTGCCGCTCGCGCACGCGGACCTGCGATACCGCGGGTTCTCGGTGACCGCGCAGCGCGACGCGAGTACGCCGGAACGTCCCCGGTACGCCGTGGAAGGCGTGGCGCCGCGCTGGCTCGATCTCGAGGGCTTCCACACGCGCCTGGGCGACGTGCGGCCGCTGCTCGAGGAGATCGACGACCGGTACGTGATCATGAATGCCGGTGACGAGCTCGCCCTGCGCTTCGCGGAAGCGCCTCCGCCTGGCCCCGGCATGGTGCGCGACTTCATCGTCGTCGGCGACGGCTGGGTGAAGGACGGCGACTTCAACACGACGTCCTCGCGCACCGTGTTGCCGCTGCCGACCCATGCCACCGGCCGGTACGACCGGGCGGGCGGCAGGCTCGAGGACGATCCCGTGTACCGGCAGCACGAGAACGATTTCGCCACGTACCACACGCGGTACGTGACGCCGGCGGCTCGCGCCGCGCTGCGCGCGTCCCGCCCCGACACGCCATGACACGTTACGCACGTCCCCTGCTCGCCGTCCTGTTCGTCGCCATGCTGGCGACGCCCTGGATGATCCGCCGCTTCGGCCACACCGCCGCGTCTGCCGACGCGCGGGCGTCATACGGGTTTCAGCTGATCGAGTCGGCCGAAGCCGCGGGCCTGGCCTTCGAGCACGAGGGCCCGACGTTCGACGAGCGACTCGGGCACATCATGCCGCAGGTGGCCTCGATGGGGGCCGCCGTGGCGGTCGTCGACGTGGACGCGGACGGTCACCTCGACCTGTACGTCACCAACAGCGGCGAAGGTTCGTCCAATCGCCTCTATCGCAACCGCGGCGACGGCACGTTCGAGGACGTCGCCGAGGCGCTCGGCGTCGCCGCCCTCAACGAGCGCACGACCGGCGTGTCGATGGGTTCGGTCTGGGGCGACTACGACAACGACGGCTTCGACGACCTGCTGCTCTACCGCTGGGGCCGGCCCGAGCTGTTCCACAACGACGGCGGCAAGGGGTTCACCCGTGTGAGCGAGCGCGCGGGACTGCCGGCGTGGGCCAACATCAACGCGGCGACGTGGCTCGACTTCGACGCCGACGGCCGGCTCGACGTCTTCATGGGCGGCTACTACGCCGAGCACATCGACCTCTGGAAGATCCCGACGACCAAGATCATGCCGGAGAGCTTCGAGTACGCGACCAACGGCGGGCGCAAGTACCTGTTCCGCAACCTCGGCGACGGGCGGTTCGAGGAAGTGAGCGAGCGTGTCGGGCTGACGTCCACCCGATGGGCCCTGGCGGCCGTCGCCGCGGACCTGCGCGGCACCGGCTATCCGGACCTGTTCATCGCCAACGACTACGGGGTCTCCGAGCTCTTCGTGAACGAGGGCGGCCGCTTCCGCGAGGCGGGCCGGGAGACGGGCGTCGGCTACTCGCCCAAGAGCGGCATGAACGCCTCGGTCGGCGACGTGTTCAACCAGGGCCGCTTCGCCATCTACGTGTCGAACATATCGGAGGAAGGCATCCTCATCCAGGGCAACAACCTGTGGGTGCCGACCGGTGTCGGCAAGGGCGGGCTGCCCACGTACGAGAACATGGCCAGCGCCATGAACGTCGCGCTTGGCGGCTGGAGCTTCGGCGCGCAGTTCGGCGACCTGAACAACGACGGCGCGCTCGACCTGTACCTCGTGAACGGCTACGTCTCGGCCTCGCGCGACGCGAGCTACTGGTACGACTACTCGAAGGTGGCAGGCGGCCACGAGATCGTCATCTCCGACGCGAAGAACTGGCCGGCGATGGGTGAACGCAGCCTTGCCGGCTACCAGGCCAAGCGCGTCTGGGTCAACGACGGGGCCGGGCGGTTCGTCGACGTGGCGCCCATGGTCGGCGTCACCGACCGCTACGACGGCCGCGCGGTCGCGCTCGCCGACTTCGGCAACCGTGGCGCGCTCGACGTTGTCGTCGCCAACCAGCGCGGGCCGCTGCTGTTCTACCGCAACGACGTCGCGCCGGGTCGCCACTGGGTGGCGTCCGATCTCGAGGGCGGCTGCCGCCCCGAAACGCCCGCGAACGTCCGCTGCACGAACCGCAACGCGATCGGCGCCCAGGTCACCGTGCACTGGCGCGGCCAGCAGCAGGTGCAGGAGGTGCTCACCGGTTCCGGGTTCTGCGCGCAGAACCAGCGCCGGCTCCACTTCGGCCTCGGCGAGGCCGGCGCGATCGAACGCGTCGTCGTCCGCTGGCCGTCCGGTAAGATGCAGGAGATTGCCGCCCCGGCCGTCGACCGGGTGCACGCCCTGAAGGAACCCGCATGAAATCGATCGACAAGCGCTACCTGGCGCCGATCCTCGTCACCATCGTCCTGATCGGCGGCCAGGTGACGTTCGGCTTCCTCGAGAGCTGGTCGCGCACCGGGCTGGCGATCGTCACCTCGATTCTCGTCGAGCTCGCGCTCGGACGCGTGTTCCTGGGGCGCTGGCCCCACCTGGCGAGCGCCTACGTGTCGGGCATCAGCATCGGCATGCTCGTGCGTTCGCCCGACTACTGGCCGTATGCGCTGTGTGCGGCGATTTCGATCTCGTCCAAGTACCTGATCCGCGTCGACGGGCGGCACATCTGGAACCCGTCGAACCTGGGCATCGTCGCGATGCTCGTGCTCGCGTCCGACACGGTGGCGAGCCTGAGTGTGCAGTGGGGCAACACGCTGCTGCCGATGGTGGTGGTGTGGATGTTCGGCGCGGCGATCATCGGCTCGCTCGGGCGTTTCCACGTCACGCTCACCTACGTCGTGTCGTTCTTCGGCTTCGCTGCGTTGCGCTCGGCGCTGACCGGGCATCCACTGCTGGCCGAGGTCGCACCGATCACCGGCCCGATGTACCAGCTGTTCATCTTCTTCATGATCACGGACCCGAAGACCAGCGTGCACCCACGATGGGCGCAATGCCTCGTGGCCTTCCTCGTCGCTGCCGTCGAGGCCGTGTTCCGGCTCATGGAGTTCGTCCACGCACCGTACTACGCGCTCTTCGTCGTGGGTCCCACCGCCAATCTCATCGAGATTGCGCTGGCGCGCCGCGCGGCGCGGCGCCAGTCACTCGCGCCACGTGCGGGCGTGACTGACGTCGCGATCGTCGGGTAGCGGGTAGCGGGTAGCGGGGAGCGGGGAGCGGGGGCGGGCAGGCGGCCCGGGAATCCCCTCTCAGGCCGGCGCCACGCGCCGGATGGCCGCGAGCACCTCGTCGAACTCGAACGGCCGCCCGACGATCTCGATGACCGTATCGCTGCGCTCGGCCAGCTCGCGCGCGGCCTTGGCGTTCGTGCTCGTGAGCACGAACGGGAGGTCCTTCAGGGGCGACGACGTGCGCAGGAGATCGAGGAAGGCCCACTGCCGGTCGTACGGGGGGATGAGGTCGTACAGCACGGCGGCGGGCCTGTACTGTTCCACGAACGCCTTCACGTCGAGCTCGCCCTTCCGAAGGGCGTTGACGTGCCCGGTCACGGCGACGTAGCCGTGGGTTTCGAGCAGGATGCGTAGCAGCTCGACCATGTCGTCGCTGCTGTTGAAGATGGCGATCACGGGTCGTGGCGTCGGTGCTGCCATGCCCGCTTGCGTTGCAAGGGGTGTTCCGTACGGGTGGAAGCCTTACGGCCTCACTCGTGCCGCAGCGCATCGATCGGACTGAGCGACGCCGCCTTCCGCGCCGGGTAGAAGCCGAAGAAGATGCCGATCGCGGCCGCGCAGCCGAACGACAGGCTGACGGCATCCCAGGTGACGACGGTCGCCCACTGCATCGAGGCCGTCACCAGGCGCGATGCGCCGAACCCGAGCACCACGCCTAGTGCGCCGCCCACGAGCGACAACACCATCGCCTCGACGAGGAACTGCCGCAGCACGTCCCGGTCGCTCGCGCCGACCGACAGCCGCAGGCCGATCTCGCGTGTCCGCTCGGTGACCGACACGAGCATGATGTTCATGATGCCGATGCCGCCGACCAGCAGCGACACCGCCGCGATGCTCGCCAGCAGCGACGTCATCGTGGTGGTCGTGGACGTCAGCATCGTCGCGAACTCCTCGAGCGTGCGTACCGAGAAGTCGTCGTCCTGACCAGGTGCGATACGGTGGCGACGCCGGACCACCTCGGCGATTGCCTCGGTCATCTGCGGCAGCGACACGCCGTCTTCGGCCGAGATCGTGATGCTCGACACGTGCTGCACGCCCTGCAGCTTCTTCTGTACGGCCGTGTACGGCACCAGCACGGTGTCGTCCTGATCCTGCCCCGGCATGGCCGACTGCCCTTTGCTCGTCATCACGCCGACGACGCGGAAGGGCTGGTTCTCGATCCGGACGGTTGCGCCGACCGGGTCGGCGCCGGGTCCGAACAGCTGGTCGCGTGCGACCGAGCCGAGCACCACGACCTTCGCGGCGCGCGTCACGTCCTCCCGCGTGAAGTAGGCGCCGAACTGCAGGGCCCACGCGCGGATGGCCGGCAGTTCCTCGCTCGTGCCCTGGATCTGCGTGTTCCAGTTGCCGGCCGCGCCAATCACCTGCGTACGCTGGTTGAGCCCGGGCGACATGTAGCGGATGCCGGGGACCTGCGCGCGGATCGCCTGCGCGTCGCCATCGGTCAAGGTGCGCGTCGCGCCCTGGCCGCCCCGCACCGGCCCCATGCCCGCGCCGGCGTTCACGGTGACGATGTTGGACCCCGCGCTCTTGATCTGGGACTCGATGGACGCGCGTGCGCCGGTGCCAATCGCGATCATCACGATCACCGCGGCCACGCCGATGACCATGCCGAGCGCGGTCAGCGCGGTGCGCAAGGTGTTGCGGCGCAACGCGCGCACCGCCACGAGCAATGTGTTCAGGAAGGACATGTCGGTCCCCTCATGCAGTCAACGCGTCGACGTCGGGCTGCGCCTCGAGCGCTACCAGTTCCACGTCCGCTCGTCGCCGCACGGTGACGGGCCGGTCGGCGCGCACGCGGCCGTCACGGAACGCGACGATGCGCGTCGTGAACTCCGCGATGTCGGGTTCGTGCGTGACGAGCACGATCGTCAGGCCTTCGTCATTGAGGCGCTGGAAGATGCCCATGACCTCGATGCTCGTCCGCGTGTCCAGGTTGCCCGTGGGCTCGTCGGCGAGCAGGACGGACGGGCGGTTCACGAGCGCCCGCGCGATGGCGACGCGCTGCTGCTGTCCGCCCGACAGCTGGTTCGGATGGTGGTCGCGCCTGTCGCCGAGGCCGACCGCGTCGAGCGCTGCCGCGGCGCGCTCACGACGCTCGCGTGCCGGCACCGGCGAGCCGTACAGCATCGGCAGTTCGACGTTCTCGAGCGCCGACGTGCGCGGCAGCAGGTTGAACCCCTGGAACACGAACCCGATCTCGCGGTTGCGCACGGCCGCGAGCGCCCGCGCATCGAGGGACGCCACGTCACGCCCGTGGAGCCGGTACGCACCGCACGACGGACGATCGAGGCACCCGAGCAGGTGCATGAACGTGGACTTGCCGGACCCTGACGGGCCCGTGAGGGCCACGAACTCGCCCGTCTGGATGTCGAGCGTGACGCCCCGCAGTGCGTGGACCGGACTCTCGCCGACCGTGTACGTCTTCACGAGCTGCTCGACCGAGATCGCCGGGGTCATCGCGTACCTCCACCGGCAGCACCGCCGGCCTGGGACGAACGCGCGCGGCTCGGACGCTGCGGAATCAGCGGCGACGTCGACGCGGTACCCGGGGACGCCGCGACGAGGTTGGTGCCGGTGACCACACGCGCCCCGTTACCGAGGGCACCACCGGTCACGGCCGCGATCGTCCCGTCCGAGATTCCGAGCTCGACCGGCACGCGCGACAGCCCGTCGGGCCCCTGCACCCAGACGGCCGGTGCCTTCGCGGCCGCATCCCCGGCGGTGCTTGCGCCGGCGGGGCCGCGGAAGCGAAGCGCCGCCGTCGGCACGC
>JAEYZV010000382.1 GCA_023427865.1 Acidobacteriota bacterium | reverse complement strand
GTGCGCGCTGGTGAACTCGAGGTCCGGCCCGCGGAACAGCACGAAGTGACCCGGCGACGTCTGGAGGTACAGGTGGAAGTCGACGACCGAATCCACGACCAGGCCGTCGAGCCGCACGGGGATGTAGAGCGGCCGGACGTGTCCGAAGGCCGCACGCACCGCCCCGTCCGGTGGGTCGGGGGCACGAATCGGGAGACGCACGGCCGCGGCCACGGACCGTGGCAAGGCAAGTTGTGTGCCCCGGCGCGCCGCCCGAAACGACAGGCCCGGCGGGTAGCGGCGTCATCCCGACCACGAAATGGTGATCGGGATGACGGTCCTGTCGGCGCCGCGCGTCGGCATGGCGCGGGAGGGGCGCGGGCCCGGGACGCCGTCCCGCGAGGCTAGAACGTGAGGCGGACGCCGAGCTGCACCTGCCGCGGGTCGGCCGTGCTCGTGATCGATCCGAACGCGTTGGAGCTGATGTTGCCGTTCGGGGCGTTGAAGTTGGTCCGGTTCAGCAGGTTGAACGCCTCGGCGCGGACCTCGAGGTTCGTCTGCGATCCGACCGGCAGCCGGAAGCGCTTCTGGAGCGCGAAGTCGATCGTCCACACGTTCGGGCCGCGGACGGTGTTGCGTGCGGCATTGCCGAACGGCTTGTCGTAGGTCGGGATCTGGAGCGCGTCGCGGTTGAAGTATCCGGTGATCGCGTCACGATTGCCGTACGGGTCGCCCACGAGGTTCGGGCGGTAGTTGGTGGCGCCGCGGAAGTCCTGGGTGATGCCCGAGACCTGGCCCTGGACGGTCGGCGTGTAGATGAACGTCACCGGGTCGCCGGCGACGAGGAAGCTGATGAACGCCGCCTGCCAGCCCCCGACGATGGCGTCGAGGATGGCCGAGGTGTTGCCCAGGTATCGCCGGTCGCGGCCCACCGGCACGTCCCACACCACGCTGCTGGTCCAGTTGAATGGCTGGTTGTAGCCCGAGATGCCCCAGTCGCCATCCGGGTTGTTGAAGTCCTGGATGCCCGGCGAGTTGCCGTTGGAGTTCTCGAGCGAGCCGGCGCCGTTGTCGCGCGCCCGCGAGAGCGTCAGCGCGTTCGTGAAGTAGAAGCCGCGCTTGCGCGTCTCGGTCTTGAGCTGGAAGCCGTGGTAGTCGGATCGGCCGCCGTTGCCGGCGTAGGTGATGTCGCCGAAGCCCTGAATCGGGCGGCGGGCCTGCAGCGGCGTGTTCTCGCCGAGTGCGTTGGGTCGCGCTTGGTTGTAGTTGCCGAACTGCAGGAGTCCGTCTGCCTTGTTGCCGACGTACGCGACGTCGACGATGGTGTCGGCCAAGAGCTCACGCTGCACCGAGATGTACCAGCTGTTGACGCGGCTTGCGTGATAGTCCTTCGGCATGTAGGTGACGTTGGCGGCCGCGGGGTTGAACCGGCTCGGGTCGGTCCATCCGGCGGGGAAACCGTCCTGGTACATGCGGTAATCGGGCGACAGCGGGTTGTTCTGCACCGCGACGGCGTTGATCACCTGCGGCCCGTTGATGGGCAGGATGTTGGCGCCGCCGGCGCGCTGGAAGTGGACGTACGAGGTGCCGAAGCCGCCCCGGGCGACGGTCGTGGGCGTGATCGAATACGCGAAGCCGAGCCGCGGGCCGAAGTTGTTGCGGTCGGGCCTGATCGTCGTGCGCTCCTCGAGCGAACCGTCCCTGGCCGGCACCATCACGAGATCGACCGGGTCGAAGTTGGAGAGCACGTTGTTGGCTTCCCAGTGCGGCGTCGCGTATTCGTAGCGCAGGCCGAGGTTCAGGGTCAGCCTGTCGTTCACGCGAATGTCGTCCTGCACGTAGGCGAACTGCATGTTCTGTCGGATGTCGGCCACCAGGATGTTGCTGAGCGTGTACTGCGACTGGTATCCGAGCATGAAGTCGGCGAGGTTGTAGACGTTGTTGGCGGCCACGCCGGCCGGGCGGGTGAACTGGCCGGCGAACGTGTTGGTGCCGTACAGCGGGTTGACGTCCTGTACCTGCGTGTTGATGCGCTGGAACTCGTAACCGACCTTGAACGATTGGCGGCCGCGTACGAACGAGTAGTTGATCTTCGGGTTCCAGGCCTCGGGATACTGCCACTGCGGGTTGGTCGCCTGGCGCCCGAGCGCCGTGAAACCGGTGATACTCAGCGTCGGCAGGCCGCCGGCCACGCGCGCATCGTCGGGCAGGCCCGAGATGCCGTACGCGTCGAAGGCACTCGTCGAACCGAGCGCCGGCGGATTCTTGCCGGCTTCGGTGGACGACCATCCGAAGCGCACCTCGAGCAGCTGCGAACCGCCGGGCATGTAGGTGGCCCCGAGCCCGAGGGCCTTGTTGTTCACGTACGTCGAGCCGTTGCCCGCGCCGCCCGACGGCAGCGGCAGTCCCGACTCCTCGACAATGCCGGTGTCGCGCCAGCCGTACCGGCCGAAGAGCGTCAGCCGGTCCGACAGCTTCTCGTCCACCTTGATGTTGAACTTGTCGGTGTCGTTGGTGGCGAGGACCGTTGCCCGGTAGTTGTTGGACGTGCCGGCACCCGTTGGCGTGGGCAGGTCGTTCAGGATCTTCCGCGCGGCGCTCGTCAGCGGCAGCGGCGTGCCTGCCGCATAGCTGACGCCCGTCCGCGGATCACGCACCGCGACGCCGAGGATGCCCTCGCGCTGCGTCATGTCGGGAATCGACGAAATCGCCACGGTGTAGCGGTCCTGGCGCAGTCCCTCGTAGTCGGTGAAGAAGAAGGCGCGGTTGCGCAGGATGGGGCCGCCGAACACGAACCCGAACTGGTCGCGCGTCATCTTCGGCTCGGTGCCGGCCGCGGGCTTGAAGAAGCCGGTCGCGTTGAGGGAC